>JBAMLI010000106.1:0-1899 GCA_039793645.1 archaeon | reverse complement strand
GATATGCGCCAGGGTAGGGATTTGAACCCTAAAGCCCGCGAAGGGCACCGGTTTGCCAGTTGCATCACTAATCAGCTCTTGAAGCTTTGCAAGCTCAAGACCGGCGCATTACCGGATTCTGCCACCCTGGCATAAAATAATATTTTGCATCATTTATTTTAATTCTTCCTTCTTTTTGCAAAGTATTTAATACCTCTTTTATATTAAAAGATTATTCAGATTTAATGAAAGATGAGCTTAAAGAATGGCATTCTATTCCTCCTGTAGCTCTTTCTCTTTCCCGCAAAAAGGCATTCCTATATATGGGCGATGGTACTGTTTTTGAAGGTTTTCAATTTGGGGCTGAAGAAACTAAGCAGGGGGAGGTTGTATTCACTACCTCAATGAACGGCTATCCAGAGAGCTTGACAGACCCATCTTACAAGGGATAGGTTCTATTGCTTATGGGGTCAAGCGATTTATTGTTCTAGGGAATGGTACCGCATCCCTTATGCTTTCAAGCTTTAGAATCCAACGCACTACCCTTTCTGTGCCCATGCCAAATCCAGAATGCGGAACGCTGCCATATTTCCTAAGATCAATATACCATTTGTAATCCTCTTCCTTTAGATTCTGCTCCTTTAACCTACTAATCAATTCATTGTAGTCAGATATGCGCTCGCTCCCACCAAAGATTTCACCTATGCCCTCAGGAGCAAGGAGGTCTGCATCCAATACAGTTCTTGGATCATCTGGGTTTATTTTCATGTAAAATGCTCTTATTTCCCTAGGCTGGTTTGTAAGGAAGATTGGTTGTTTTCTATCCTGCATCAAAGCCTTTTCTTCATCAAGTCCAAGACCATCGAGCCATCCAACATTTAATCCTTTATCTTTGAGTATATTTAATGCTTTTTCATAAGTAATATGTTCAAACGGGGTTTGTATTTCTAAAAGATCTTTATAATCCCTACCAAATTTCTTGAGTATGTCTGGATATTTCTTTGCAACACTATGACAAATATGCTCTAAGAGCTCCTCTTGCAGTTTCATATTCATATTTTGATTGTAAAAAGCCATCTCAGCTTCTAAATGCCAAAATTCGGTCAAATGGCGTGGAGTACGACTTGGCTCAGCTCTAAAAGATGGAGTAAGACTATATACTAAAGGATATCCATAGATTAATGCTTCAAGATAAAGCTGTGCACTTTGAGAAAGATAAGCTTTTCTAGTGAAATAGTTTACCTCAAATAAGGTAGAACCACCTTCCACAGCAGAACTAGTAAGAAGCGGTGGCTGAACTTCTAAGAAATCTCTTTCTTTGAAAAATTCTCTTGCTGCATCTATAACTGCACTTTTAACTTTGAATATATCTACCATTTTGGGCGAACGAACCCAAAGATGGCGAACATCCAAAAGAAATTCTGTGCTTAGATCTTTAGATATCGGAAATGGCTCTCCTTTAAATATAATCTCAAACTCTTTTACACGTACTTCTATACCCCCTGGAGCTCTTTTATCTTCTACAACATTTCCAGCTAGTTCAATAGCGGATTCTATATACACATCATTTGCAGCCTTCCATGAATCTGAGTCAACAAGATCCTTATTTATTGAACATTGAACTGTACCTGTCCCATCGCGCAAAACAACGAAAGCCATCGAACCTGTTATACGATGCCTATATACCCAACCACGTAAAAATACATATTCACCGATCTTTTTATTCAACTCAGCGATCTTTGCAAAATACTTTACAGATTTTTCTAAACCCATTTCATCTAAATCCTTTAAATGTAATATATCTCTTTCTCCTGTATCTATACCTTTAATATCGGCTTTCATGAGCACTTTTGAAATTTTAAAATATAAAAAGATTCTGTCTAAATTTTCAATAGGATCCTGACATTTACATTTATTCAC
>JBAMLI010000105.1:0-1932 GCA_039793645.1 archaeon | reverse complement strand
ATTATTGGAATTATTCTTGGAGCAGTTTTAAAGGGGCAGGAGTTAGTTTTTAATGCCAAGGTAAAGCGCTTGGTCACACAGGCAAAGGAGATGATGGCTGCTCTGTATACTTATTATGATAAGTATGGTTATTACCCAGGAGATGATCCAACAGCTGCTACAAGGTGGTCTACTACCAATCCTGGAAATGGTAATGGTCTCATAGAGGGTGAGTATTGTAATGATGCTGGTGAGGAATCTTGTAGACTTTGGCAGCATCTTAGGTTGGCAAATATCATCTCTGGCGATCCTAATGATACTAATCCAGCCTCTATGGTTCCAAAGCACGTTTTTGGTGGAGCCATCCACATGTTCTCAGGAGGACCATATGATGTAGGTGGAACCCAAAAAACTGGACTTTGGTTAGCTTTTTTAAATCTTCCTGGAAAAGCAGCAGAAGCTTTAGATAGAGCCTTAGATGATGGAAATTGTAATTCTGGCAGTGTAGCTGCTTATAATGGAAATTGCAATGGAAGTGCTTATCAAGAAAGTGTGTATTACGAGGTTTGGATCAATTTTTAAGAACTTAATTTAATGAAACAAAGGGGATTGACTCTTGTTGAAATCGCTATTGTGTTAGTAATTATAGGCCTGCTCCTTGGTCTTGGGGCAGGCCTTATTTCAGTTTTAACCAAAAGGGCAAAAATTCTTGAGACCAAGGAAACGCTTGAGTCAGTGGTTGAGGCCTTAATAAGCCATTCTGCAGGAAATAAGTGTTTGGTGCTTGAAAGTGATCCCCTATCTGGCCCATTAAATAGCACCAATCTCTCTCAAAAGGCTGGAATTCGAAAAGCCACCGATTCTTGGAACAAACCTCTTTATTACTTTATTGCACCAGAGGTAGCTAATGGAACGTCTGGTATTTGTATACCTTATGAAAAAGACATCTGTGGTAGAAGAGAAACTTCCTTAAGCCTTAAAATTTGTCAGGATTCTTCCTGCACAGTCTATCAAAGTTATAACAACCTTGCTTTTGTGATAGCCAGTGGAGGTCCAAATTATAACCTACAAATTGGCTATAATAACCACACCATTACTATTTATGCACCTGGGACTCCCAAGGTGGATAATTATGATGATCCTCCTTCAGGAATAAGGGCTGAGGAGTTTGATGATATAGTGAGATGGGTTAGCCTTGATGAATTAAGAGTGAAAATGGGTTGTCCTGGGGCACAACTTAAGATTATAACCACTGAACTTCCTACAGCTTATCAGGGAAGCCCTTATACTGCAACCATTCAAGCTGAAGGAGGCTGGCCCCCTATAGGTTGGAGTGTTACTGGACTTCCGTCCAATCTATCTTATAGTTTTAATAATAGGACTTGTACTATAAATGGGACTCCCCAATGTCCCGGGACTTCAATTATACGGGTTACGGCTACAGATAGTAATGGAAGTAGTGCATCTAAGGATTTTACTCTTATTGTTCAGCCTAAGCCTCTTTACTTATCCCCTACACCGGGAACTACCTTTTATACCCAAAATGGAACTTCTTTTAGCAGAACCATATCTGCAGGAGGAGGGCTTCCTCCTTACACGGCAACTTGCACTCCCTCAAACTGCCTTGGGCTAAGCTGTAATGGAGGTTCAAGTGTAACTATTAGTGGTACTCCTACCTCTCCAGGCTCTTGCACTTTTAATGTAACCTTTAGAGATAGTTGTAATGGAACTTCTCAACAAATTATAAATGCTTCCTATGTGGTAGAGATTTATAGTGTTAGCGGTGGGGGTGGTGGAGGTGGAAGTGGTGGAGGTGGTGGAGGTGGTGGCGGAGGTGGTGGAAGCGGCTCTCCTCCAAGTTGCACTTTAACTGCCTCTTTAAATCCAATAGATTATAATACATCAGCGACTTTATCTTGGAGTATTACTAATGGACCAGCCTCTTATAGTTTT
>JBAMLI010000104.1:0-1960 GCA_039793645.1 archaeon | reverse complement strand
AAAACATATCAGATTTCATTTATACCGCCCCCACTATCGTAATATCTTTAGCAAATCCCAAAAGCAACCTCACAATAATTCCTATTAGAATTATGAGCATAATCATTACAGGAAGGGCAAATATCCCTGCCTGGCTCGATACTGTTATGACCGCCTGAAGAGTATAATACTCTATATATGCAAAAACTAGGTAAAATGCTTGGATAATTATAAGGAGAAAATTTAGTATTGAAACCTCAATCCAAGTTAAAACATAATAAACAAAATCGTTAAAGAAGCTGGTTACCTTTGTGGGATCTGGGATAGTTATGTTCCAATTAATCACAGGGATTGTAATGGTTATTTCGGGGAATTTAGGCATAGAAGGATAGGGTATAGGGCTATAATTGATTGATGGAACAGGAATAGAAGAATAATTGGATCCATTATCCCTGCTGTTCCAATCGGTTCCAATGTTTGCCTGAGCCAAAGGCAATAGAAGGAAGGAAAAGATTAGTACAAGGAAAAAAGCACTCTTCATTAAATCCCTCCTATACCATGAACAGCTTCCGATATCATGCTCCCAAAGTCCTTCTCAAGACCGTAAATATCAACAAAAACCATGAAAATTACAAGGGCTACCCCAAGAATTGTTGTAAAAATTATTGGCAGTGTGATTGAAACATTCTGTGCCATGCCTGAAGACCAGTAAGCGAAGGGAATGCCGAACCCCGCCAAGAAGCCCTGAAGCATATATCTAACAGAATCAACTATTGCAGTCCCTACAATATTCAAAAAATTAAGGAAGGAATTTATGAACGCATTGATTATAGCAATAAAAAATGTCCCTGCATCCATGATTAAACAGCTCCTATGAATGAAGAAACATTCGCAACCTTTTCCACATCTTTGGCGGTAACTATCAATGCATAAGTTATAGTCCCTGTAAGACCAAGAACAGATAGAAAAACAATAGGGATTAATTCCCCGTATGGCTTAAATGCATTTCCCCAATAGTTCATAATCTGATAAAATGTCTGCCCTGGTGCCTCGATCAAATAAGAAATTAACTGGCCAAACATACTGAACACCTGAGCTATAAATAATACCAGGGCATCCAAGGGGCTCATCCTTCGAGTTCCTCCTCCTGTATCTTGTTAAGTGCTGTGCTAACTGTTTCCTCGCCCTCAAAGAAGTCTCTCTCAAAACCATACACAACCACGAATGCATAGCCAATGATCCAAGTAAGAGCTAGAATGCTAACAAAAATGATGGGGATGAACCATCCCCCATTCTTTGCGACAAACTGAGACCATGCAGTAAATGGAACGCCGAAGAACCCTAGGATACCACCAATTACCTGCTGAACTGCCCATAGGAAAATATTGCCTATGCCTCTGAGGATCATCAGGAAAACCTGTATCAGGCCCTCTACAATCTCGTTCATCCATTGCACAAAATAATTCTGCATTGTGCTGATGATATCAAGAGAAGTTGCAAGACCTATCAGAGATGCAATTGGCATTTTCTCACCTCCTGAATGCAATGTATTGATGATTGTGAGACCACACAGCATTCCAGACAATCACCAGTACTGCAAAAACAAGTGTAATGAGTGCAAATATTCCAAATGGATTACCTGAGAGTGCAGGTTGAATAATGTAATATCCAAACTGAGTATAGTATGTTAAAACTCCACCAAAAATTATACCTAGGATCAATGCAGGTATAAATCTCAAGAATGCATGGCCTATATGCTCTCCTTTTGGGGTTAAAATCTCTATTGTCGACCAGAACAGAGCCGTAAATATTACCGCACCAAAGGTATATTCACCATACTTTTGAAAAATACTGAAAATCAGTGCTCCAGTTAGTATTAAACCAAATAATATTACTGTTAGCTTTCCCCAGAAATTTTTTTTCTTAGACCTATAGGTTTTGCTCTTCATATCTATCTCCTCCCTCTCTTAATTTTCTTTGC
>JBAMLI010000103.1:0-1990 GCA_039793645.1 archaeon | reverse complement strand
ATAGATAAGTGGTTTGTCGCATAGATTGTACTTCACTCTGCTCAGGAGCTTTTGTAGAGTATGGAGGATAACGAATTGCTAACTTTTGCTTGCATACATATTTACAAAATGCTTAGCAGAAAGCCCACGATTTCAATCGTGTGATCCAAAAGGAGCCCAACGAATCTATTCGTGGAGGATGTCAGAATTAAAATATTTTTAATGTTTTTTATCTTTCACAGGCAATTTGAATTTTAATAGGGGTATTGGCTAATTGTATAAACAATTTTATGAAACGCATAAAAGCTTAAAACAATCATTAGTAATAGGATTTAGATGAAGATATATGAGGGAATAACATTCGATGATGTGCTCATAGTGCCAAAAATATCGAATGTTCTTTCTAGAAAAGAAACAGACACCTCAACAAACCTAACTGACAATATAAAGCTCTCTATACCTATAATAAGTGCCAACATGGACACTGTTACTGAAAGCGCCATGGCCATAACAATGGCAAGGCTTGGAGGCGTTGGCGTTATACACAGATTCAATACTATAGAAGAGCAAGTAAACGAGGTTAAAAAAGTAAAAAGAAAGCAAGGTGTTATAATATCTGATCCTTATACAGTATCTCCCGAAGATACCCTCTCAAAAGTAAAGGAGCTTGCAGCAGAAAAAGGCGTTACTGGTTTCCCAGTCGTAATTGGCAGCAAGCTTGTTGGCATAATAACAAAAAGGGATTATATACTGGAAGAGGATATGACAAGAAAGGTAAAGGAGCTGATGACGAAGGACCCTATTGTTGCAGACGAAAATATAACAATAAATAAGGCAAAGTCAATACTTAAGAAGAATAAGATAGAAAAGCTCCTACTTGTTGACAAAGAAGGCAGGCTTAAGGGTATGATAACAGCAAAAGACATATCAATAAATGAAGCAGACGGAGGCATAAGCAAGGACAAGAAAGGCAGGCTTATGGTGGGTGCAGCAATAGGTATAGTTGGCGATTATAAGGAAAGGGCAGATAAGCTTGTTGAGGCTGAAGCAGATTTCATAGTTGTTGATGTAGCAAATGGCTATTTGACAAGGGTTGCGGATGTTGTTAAATATTTGAAAAAGAATTATGATATAGAGGTTATAGCCGGCAATGTCGCAACTAAAGAAGGAGCAATCAATTTAGCAAAAGCAGGAGCAGATGCTGTAAAAGTTGGGATAGGTCCTGGAGGAGCGTGCCTTACCAGAAGCGTTGCAGGCGTTGGCTATCCTCAGCTTTCAGCAATAATGGAATGCTCAGTTGCTGGTGTCAGAATAATAGCAGATGGGGGCATAACAAAATCTGCAGATCTTGCAAAGGCGATTGCTGGAGGTGCAGATGCTGTAATGATAGGTAGCCTACTTTCAGGGACTGATGAAAGTCCTGGCAAGATAGTTGCAAAGGAGAACAAAAATTACAAGATATATAGGGGTATGGCTTCTATAAGTGCTTATGCCGATAAAGCAATGAAGCAAAATGAGCTTTTAGATATAGAAGGCTATACACCTGAAGGCACAGAAATGCTTGTAGAGTACAAAGGAAGCGCTATAAAGATAATAAATAATCTTGTAAATGGCCTTAAATCAGCAATGACTTATGTCAATGCAAGAAACCTAAATGAGTTCAGAAAGAACGTGGAGTTTGTAAGACTTACAGAATCTGGAAAAAAAGAGAGCAAATATATCTAGATTTTGGTTAGGCAGGCACATCAAGATTGTTGTAAGGTTTAAACTTTATTTTATCTAACCCTATTTAAAGGGATGGTAAGGCATTATTGAAATAGTGATTTATGGGTTAATAATTTATTTTTATCCTTCTATACTCTAATTGATTCTATGTTTTTGTCAAGGCTTAGCAAGTATGCGTCAAGTCCTATAAGGGAAGAAGATAGGACTGCCGCTAAGCTGGCAAAAGAGGGCAAAAAAGTAATAAAACTAAATACTGGCGATCCCGCAAAGTACTTCAAGACTCCAG
>JBAMLI010000102.1:0-15807 GCA_039793645.1 archaeon | reverse complement strand
CCTTGAATATCTCTTCTTCATTTTCCCTAAGCTCTTCATGGTATTTCCAAGAATCCTCCTGCTTGCTGAATATGAACTGCTCGACCTTGTAGAATTGGTGAACCCTAAATATGCCCTTTGTATCCTTGCCGTGCGCGCCTGCCTCTCTTCTAAAGCAAGGGCTCCATCCAACATATTTCTTTGGAAGTTCGCTTGCCGAAAAAACGTGGTTCGCATGCATTGCAGCAATAGGGTGCTCAGAGGTGCTTATCAAAAAGAGCTCGTCTTCGATATGCTCTATCTCATCTTTCTGCAAGGCTTCTTTTGACTCCCCTACTTTGTACAATGCATCCTCAAAATCACTTAGTGCTGTTACCCCTTTGTAGTACTCTCTTTTCATCATATGCGGAGGCGCTACCAATATGTAGCCTTTATTTACCAAAGTGTCTACAGCAAACCTTATCAGCGAAAGCTCGAGCAGGGCTATGTCTCTTTTGAGGTAGTAGAATCTTGCCCCTGCAACCTTTGCTGCATTGTCAAGGTCGACCATGTCTAGCTTTTCCAATATCTCTTCGTGGCCAGGCAGGCTCCTTTCTTTAGGCTCGCCGACTCTTTTTATCTCTACATTGTCGTTGCTGTCTTTGCCGTATGGTACACTCTCATGCAAAATATTCGGCATGTTCCAAAGAAGCTCATTGAGCTCCTTTTCATAGCTTTCCAGCAATTTGGTGTTCTCTTCTATGGCTTTTTTTATAGCAGCAAGCTCCTTTATTTTCTCTTCAGCCTCCTTCTCCCTGCCGCTCTTTTTAAGCTCAGCTATCTCCAAGCTTTCCTTGTTCCTTTTCGCTTCGAGCTTCTGCGTCTCTGTCTTGAGTGCACGCCACTCGCTGTCGAGCTTAAGGATCTTGTCTATAGGATAATCCATCTGCCTCTTAGCGAGCGAAGCCTTTATCGCTTCCAAGTTGTCCCTTACATATTTTGCATTTATCATTCAGATACCTTTGAAGTATGTTTTGGCGATTATATAATACAAAAAAGTATATATAAGTATTTTGTACATGTCTATTTCGATTGGGCAGGGGTGGCGGAGCCTGGTCAAACGCGACGGGTTTAGGGCCCGTTTCCTTTAGTGGATTCGAGAGTTCAAATCTCTCCCCCTGCAAGTGGTTTCATGATAAAGTTTGTAGTGGGGAAGCCTGCGCTTCTGGTTGAGAAAAGCCTTGTAATAGGGGATCTGCACTTAGGCATCGAAGAGAAGCTGGAAAAGAAAGGGATAAATATAGGATCTCTTTCGCATTCGATGGGTGCTGAAGCCCGGAAGATATTTGAAGAGAGCGGAGCAGAGAGGATGGTAATACTTGGGGATGTAAAGGACGAGATAGGCTATCCAACAAAAGCTGGCTATTCAAGCATGCGCGAATTCTTTGGCGAGCTTAGCAGAATACGCATAACAATAGTGAAGGGGAACCATGATGCACACATAAGAGAGGTGCTCTCTAGCATTGGGGTTGACTGCACTGTTGAGAAGGAATTGCTCTTGAACAGCGCAGCGCTTGTTCATGGGCATGCTTATCCTTCTAAGGAAGCCCTCAAAAAGAGATACCTTATCATAGGGCATGGGCATATAGCCTATGGGCCACTGGGCGGTAGCATAGAAAAGGTTTGGCTTATAGCAGAGTCGAAGAAAAAGAAGAAGCTGATCATTATGCCTGCGTTCAATCCGTTGATAACAGGCAGCAATATAGCGAATTGGGATACAGACATGATGATATTTAGGGCAGGCTCTTTTGATGCGCGAAAAGCAAAAGTATACAGCCTTCAAGGGGAGCTTTTAGGTACGTTGGGCGAGCTTTCTAAACAGGGTTAGGCTTGAACCTTTCTTTTACCTCTTTGATTATACTTTTCACCTTTCCTTTCCATTCACCGAATTCCCTAGGGTTCTTTGGATAGGCTTGATATAGAGCATTAAGCTCCCTCATTTTGCCTACAACATATACAAGGTTCTTGAATGCATTTATGTTTGCAAGCCCGCTTATTGCCTTTTTAAGTGCGCTGGAGAAGCTGATCTCTGGAGTTACCCCATAGCTCATCTGTATGGCTTCTTCTTCTGTTACAAAGTGCTCCATTCCATAGTCTATGAGGTCATTGTTGAGCGACTGCAAATATACTCTGAATGCTTCGAGCGCTGCGGTTTTCTTCCCGTATTTTTCATTGTAAATGAGATTGTATTCCCATAAGCCTTCGATGCTTGTATTGTTGTTTTGCACAGCTTTTGCCGCAACCTTTCCAGCAAGAACCCCTGCAGTCATTGCAGGGCCTATGCCGCCAGCGCTGATCGGGTTTGGCATCGACATGCTGTCGCCAGCACCCATATAGCCATTGTAGACAAGGCTCTCCTGCTGCCTCCTTACAGAGACTGACCAGTAGCCCTTTCCATTGTTGTCCTCTTTTGCTATCTCCTTTTTCTTTATCGCCTTGTTCCATTCTACATATTGGTCTATAAGGCTATGTAGCGTGTCTTTCTTCCCAAGTTTTTCATTCCTTATCTCTATGCTTTTTTTCTCTATTCCTATACCTATATTTACCCTCTTTCCTTCCTTCGGAAAGACCCAGCCGTAGCCACCAGGCGCCATTAGCTGGTTGAGGTGTATAATAGCATTATGGGGGTCATAGAAATAATCGTTTTCTTCAATCTGCTCAAATTCCATTATGTACCTTCCTGTCGACTCTATGTCGTGTATGTCTACCTCCCTTTCTATGAAGTCGTTTTTTGGAAGCTTCCTTCTCAAGGTGCTTGCCATTCCAAGCGCATCAATGACAACCTTCGCCTTCAATTCAAAGCCCTTTCCGCTTTCATCCTTTCCATACACCCCAACAACTTTTTCCCCTTCAATTATTGGGCCTTCAACCTCGGTTTTTGGCATATAATCTACATTTTCCTTTTTGGCTATGCTGAGGAGCTTCCTTGCAAACGCAGGCCTGTTCAAGCTGTACCCTGCGCCTTCAAACATCACCTTCTTTTTCATGCTTGGGCTTACTACATATACCCCTCCAACCTTGAGGTCGAGCTCAGGCTTTCCAAAGCTTACTCCAAGCTCCTTTTCAACAAATCTTATGTGGTCCTCAGCAACAGCATCTCCGCATACCCAGCCCCAGTTTGTTTTTTTGCCCACTTCCTGCTCTGGGTTTCTGTCAAGGAGCACTACTTTTGCCCCATTCTTGGCGGCTGAGGCTGCAGCAAGCGAGCCAGCCACCCCTCCGCCTGCAACTATTATATCATAATCCATTTTTTATCACTCTTTGCCCCTAATTACTATTATAGGTATAACGCCTTCATTGAATTCCAATTCAGCAAGCTCCAATGGTTCATAAACCATTTTCGGCACTTTTATCAAAGGAGGTGCGCCATATGCCAGTTGGAGCGCCCTGGCGCCTATAATCCTCGCCTTCTCAAATTTTGTATATTCTTCCATCTGAACCACTTAGTAGATTTCTATTACGAAGGAAAAATATAAAAAGAATATTTTTTGTAGCTTGCGCATCTAGCGTATATACTCTAGATCCTTTTTCTCTGCTTCTGGAATCCTCCCATTGCTTATCATTTTCACCATCTCATAAAGGCTTTTGGAGATGCTGGCATCTTGATGTGGGTTTACTTGATTATCATTCATTATCCTCTCCACCTCTTTTTGTATTCTCTCTTGGGCGTCCTCAAGCAGATTGTTCTTCTGCAGGTATCTTATCACTGCAGTATAATAGCTTGCTACTGCCAATACCCCTATCCTTATCTCTGTATCTTTAAATTTGATGAGCGTGTTGACTAATATTTCTGAAAATTCGGGCATCAAGGTCTTGAGCTCCTTGTAGGATGGAAGCTCTCCAGAAATGTAGTTTCTGGTCTTAAGGGATTCGTATATTCCTTCGCTGATGGTTTCCCTCACATTCGCATTCTTGAGCGTATCGCCGAATGGGATTTTGTACACCTCTTCATCGATGAACTTGCCAGGATTGGCGATAAATTCTTTGCCCATGCGGCTTTTCTCCTCGCTTTTGTCAGCAAAGTCATAATAATTTGCTACAGAGAGCAATATGACCATGAGCGTTGTATAGCGCGCTTCATCATTTCCGTACCTTACCATCTTTTTAAGATTTTCCAATTCAATTATTCCAAATCGCGATGCTTCACGTGCATTGTCAATCCACCACTCAAACCCTGAGAGCAGCATAAGCGAAAAGAGGCTTTTCATCTCATATTTGTATGTATTTTCATCCAAATAGTGCGCCAGCATTGAGCCCCTTATATCTATATTCAAAAATCTCTCTAGCCTGTCGAGCGAACCGAGCTCGCTGAAGGTAGATTCCAGATTAGAGGGCGGGCTTACCTCCCTTGCATTTACCTTTAGGTATATTGCTTTCCTTGCAGCTTCAAAAAGCGCCCTATAGTATTCTCCAAGCACACCATTTGCTTTCTCTTCGTTTTTAAGGAGCAGAATTGCATCTTCAAGCTTCTTTCCTTGCAGCTTGCTCTCAACCTCAAACACATAGGCTGCGTCTTCTTCTCCCACATTTTCTTTATTTTTGGTTTCCATAATAAAACATATCTCAAAAAAGTTTAAAATGTTTTCACTGCTTGCGACTTGCTACCTTATAGGCTCATACTCCTCTTTTGGCTTCTTGAAGAGGTTATACCTTATAATGTTGCCTACATGGAATCTGAAGAATTTGTGCATGCTCCATGCAAAGATGCGCCTTGCGCTCGTGTATACAATTGCCTCATTGATGTATTTTATCTTTCCATATTTCTTGAGTTTTTTAGAAAGGTCCCAATCTTCATATGTCATTAGCCTGTTGTCAAAGCCCCCAGCTTTCTCAAAAGCATCCTTTCTAACGGCAAAATTTGACCCAACTATAGTTGGCCTACCTATCTTTATTGAGAGTTTTACAAAGAAAATAGATACAAACTTATATCCAAGCTCCATACTCTTGCTGGTTTTTTCAAGCGGCAAGATCGGCCCTGTTGCCGCAACAACATCCCCATTCAATGCTTTGACATACAATTCAATAAGCCTCCTTGAAGGCTTGGTATCAGCATCAATAAATACAAGTATCCTGCCTTTTGCTACCCTTGCCCCAGCATTTCTCCCCCTGGCTATGCCCTTCCTTCTTTCTACAACTACCCTTGCCCCATATTTATTCGCTATCTCCCTTGTCCTATCTGTGCTTCCTCCATCAGCGACTATGACCTCAAAATCTTTAAAGCTCTGTTTTTTAAGGCCTTCAAACACATAGCCGATATACTTTTCTTCATTGAGCGCTGGTATAATTACGCTTGCTTCCATTGACTCAACTTGCACAAATATAAATCATTATAAATATTCCACACTAAAATTTTAATAATAAGTGCTTTTATGGACCTCTCTCCAAGCATTGGTAAGATTTTTGGCATTGAAATAGAGTTACATTGGACTTTCCTACTCCTCCTTCTATTCACTTTCTTGCTTAGTATATATCTTTTCTTTCTAATAGTGCTCTTGTTTGTGTGCGTGCTTCTCCACGAGCTTGCTCACTCAATAACATCAATCCGCAATGGGATAAGGGTAAAGAAGATAATTCTCCTCCCTATAGGCGGCGCATCTATAATAGATAATATAGCTGTCAACCCGCAGGTGGAGTTCAACATAGCGATTGCAGGGCCCATAATGAGCCTCTTCCTTGCCGGCATATTTGGCATGCTTGCAATACTTTCTCCTCCTGGAATAATAAGGGGGACTATGCAGGTAATGTTTGAGATGAATGTACTGCTTGGCGTGTTTAACCTGCTTCCTGCCTTCCCCATGGATGGCGGTAGGGTTTTTAGGAGCTATCTTCAGAAAAAGAGGAGCTTCTACGATGCAACACTGCTCACAGTTAAGGTAAGCAAATATCTTATGGGCATAATACTGATAGGCACATTTGCTTTTCTTGTCTTTGGGGAGTCGTTCTCTCTATCATATAGGGAGTTTGTCGCTTTATGGAACTTTATAATAGTCATGTTCCTTTATTCTGGAGCGCAGGCTGAAGAAGAAAGCGTAAAGATAAAGAAAGAGACTGAGGGCTTGCGCCTAAGGAGCGCAATAACAAAGCACTTCATTTATGTAAAGCCTAATACAAACCTATATGCACTTTACAGGAAGGTGCTGAAGGAGCAGGAGCATATTGTAATAACGAAGCTAAAAGACAGGTATGCATATGTTGACCTGCGCAAAAGAAGGAGGGAGGATATAAGGCTTGCAAAGGATGCTGCAGTGCCCATACCAAGCATGAGGGCAAGCGCCCCACTTGCTGACGCCCTCTCCCTTATTGGCAATACAGATGCCAGCATTATAGCAGTTTTAGATGGGAAGAAGTTTTTGGGCATAGCCACGCTGGGAAGCATTGAGTCAATAATCTCCCTCCACATGCTTAGCGGGCGCAGGCGAAAAAGTAAACTATAAAAGGTTTAATTCTCTCAATATTTTGTGCGACCGGTGGAGTAATGCTTTATTTAAAGAATATGTCTATAAAGGGCTTTAAGTCCATAAAGAGCTCAGAGCTCCTTTTCAGCAAAGGCTTCACATGTATAGTTGGCCCCAATGGAAGTGGAAAGAGCAATATATGCGATGCTCTTCTTTTTGGTCTTGGCGAAAATGCTCTTCATAGGCTTAGGGTCGATAAGCTTGAAGGCCTCATAAATGATGCTCGCAAAAGCAAGAAAGGCTCTGTTGCAAAGGCATATGTGAAGCTTGAATTCGCTGGGGATGAAAGCATCGAAATAGAGAGAGTGGCAAGGTCGGATGGCAAAAGCGCCTTCAGGCTAAACGGCAAGCATGTCACAAGGCAGGAGGTTCTTGAGGTGCTTAGGAGCCACAAGATGGACGCCAATGAAACCAACACTATAACCCAAGGTGAGATAAACAAGCTGCTAGAGCTTTCTCCAAAGGAGAGGCGCGAGCTTATCGAGGTCACTGCAGGCATAAAGGAGTTTGAGGACAAGAAGAAAGAAGCGCTAAAAGAGCTCGACAAGGTGAATATAAGGATTGGGGAGGCAAAGATAATGCTCAATGAAAGAAGCGGCTTCCTAGAGGAGCTCGCCAAGGAGAAGGAGGCTGCTGAGAAATATATAAGCATGAGCTCGCGTATGAAAGCTCTAAACTACAGTGTTTTGCTCGGCAAGCAAAAGCTCGTGCAAGAAGAGCTTGAAAAGCTTGAAAAAGACATTCTCGCCCTAGAGCAGCAAAAGGCGAAGCTCGAAGACTCTATAAAAGAATACAACGAAAAGATCTCTGAGCTGGGCATGGAGAGGCAAAGCCTGGCAAAATCGCTTACAGAAGGCACAACTGCGATGGGCGAAGTCAACAAAAAGCTGGAGATTGCCAACAATGAGCTTGTAAAACTAAGCGTAGAGATAGAGGGGCTGGGCAAAGAAAAGGAGAATATAGAGCAGCGCATTAGCTTGCTTGAGACTGAAAATGAAAGCACGCAGGGCAAGATAGGTTCAAATAACTCTGCCCTCACTGCACTTAGGGCTGAGCTTGCAAAGATAAACATATCAGAATTGCCGAGCGAAGAGAATAATGCCGATTTTGAAGAGAAGATGCTTGAGATAGACAAGAAGATTGAGGAGAAGGAGGCTGAGCTGCAGGAAAAGAACTCGCAGCTAGCGAGGATACAGGCTGATTTGTATGTGGAGAGCTCGAAATACGAACTGTTGAAAAGCGAGCTGGCTTCAAAGAGGGCAAGCCCAGAAAAATCATCTGCAAAAGATCTTGCTGATGAGCTTGCAAAGCTGAAATCTAGCCTTGAGGAGCTTATCTCAAAGGAGAAAGAAGAAGAGGCTATTCTTGCAGAGCTCAGGAAGAGCTCTGGGGAGATAGATGCAAAGCTCCTTGAGCTTAAGGAGCAGAGGGCGATGAGCAGGCAGGGCGCAGACATAGGAGATTCAATCTCTGCTAAATTCGGCGAAAAAGAAGGATTTTTCGGCAAAGCCTCAAAGCTGATAAGCTACAAGAGTGAGTATGCCCTTGCCGTAGAGGCTGCTGCAGGCAACAAGCTTGAATATTTTGTTGTGGACTCAATAGAAACGGCAAACAAGATAATAAAATACCTGAGGGAAAACAATATAGGCAGGGCTACATTCATACCTATAAATGAGATAAGTGTTGGAAGCCGCGCAAAGGTGCAGCTCAAGCCTATAATAGAGCTTGTTGAGTACGACAAAAAGTTCGAAAAGGTGTTCCAATATATTTTCTTCGATACCTATCTTATAGACAGCATTGCCAATGCGAAGGCCTTTGGCCTTGGCCATAGGTATGTCACAATTGATGGGGACCTTCTTGAGCACTCAGGCATAGTCTCAGGCGGCGTGCTTAAAAAGCTGAGCATAGCCGCCATAGAGAGGATAATCTCTGACCTCTCGAAAGAGAAGGATGCTCTTGCAGAGAAGATCAATGCATCCCTCATAAGGCTGAATGAGCTCAGGAAGGAGGAAGCCTTGGCGAAGATGAAAATAGAAGAAAAAGGGCGGGCATTGGACGCAGAGCTCAAGAAAGAAGAGAAAGAAAAGAAGGAGCTTGAAGAGAAGGAAAAAGAGCTTGCAAAAATCGGCGCATCGTTAGAGGCTATGCACTCAAAGCTTGATTCTGTATTTAACAAAATAGAGGAGCTCAAGAAAGAAATCAGCTCGCTGAAAGGAGAAAGAGCAAGGCTTTACGAAGAATCTATGGCGATTGCAAAGGCTTTTGCAAAATCGACAAGCAAAAAGGAGCGTGAAAGGATAGAGCAGGAGCGCAAGAAGGCTGAAGAAATAAAGATAAGGATTGCAGAGCTGCAGAAAGAGAATGAGATGCTCAGCAAGAGGATTGAAGAAATAAAAAATGAGATCTCTGCAAAGAAGGCAGAGCTCAAAGATGTAATCTCAAAGATAGAGGAGAAAAATAGGATGATAAATTCCATATCAAAAGAAAAAGCAAAGCTTGAAGAGAAGATAAAGAGCAGCAGCGAGGCAAACAAGCACATGTACGAAAAGCTTGAGGAGCTAGAGAGCAAAATAGCAAAGCTCAGCAATGAGCAGGGCAAGCTGAGCGCAGAAGCAAGCAGCCTGAGCTCAAGACTTCAAGATGCAAAGATGAGAAGAAGCCAGCTTGAGGTGAGGCTTGGCGACCTCCGCGCAGAGGTAAGCGTATATGCAAATGAGAATTTAGAGATAATAGAAGGGAAGGTTGAAGAGATGGAAAGAGAAGCTGCGATGCTCAATGAGAAGATAAAGGAGCTTGGAAGCGTAAACCTCAAGGCGCCCGAGATATACAAAGAAAAGGAAAAGGATGTAGCTGAGGCAAAATCAAAAGTGGAGATGCTAGAGAATGAGAGGTCTGCTGTGCTGAAGATGATCGAGGAGATAGACGCTAAGAAGTACTCCATCTTCATGGAGACATTCAACACCGTCAGCAAAAACTTCTCAAAGCTATACAGCTATGTCTCAGAGGACAAGGCAGAGATTGTGCTTAGCGATGAAAAAGATCCATTCAATAGCGAGCTTCTCATAAAGCTCAAGACAAAAGACAATGTCTCAAAGAGGGCAGAGAGCCTTTCTGGCGGAGAAAAATCAATGCTATTGCTTACGCTTGTATTCGCTATACACATGTACAAGCCTTCATCGATTTATATATTTGACGAGATAGATTCAGCTCTTGACAAGGAGAATTCAAAGAAGCTTTCGCAGTTGCTCAAGCAGCTCAGCAGCAATTCACAGTTCATAGTTGTAAGCCATAACGATACATTGATATCAAACGCAGATGCGGCCATAGGGGTTGCAAAAGTGAATGGTGAATCTAGGATTTTTGGCTTGCAGGTCTCAAGCATTATAAACAATATGAGTGCTGTAGATGAAAAGAGAGCGTGAAAAGAAAAGGCAAAATTCCATGCAAAGGGCTAGGCGAAAGCATATTCCAATGTGGCCCTTTTACCTACTCCTTGGAGTGCTTATAATATTCTATGCACTCAACAACTCGTTCATAACTGGAATATCTATCTTTCTCTTAATATTGCTAATAATAATCCTCGAGGCAAAGATAAGCGTTGCAACGGAAGGGGCAAAAAGAAGCGCGATAGATATTATATTGGCATTGGCTGGAGTGAGTGTATTTTGGATTGCTCTTATCTTGATACTGCAGACCCCATCTCCTATAGATACTGTAGCAAGTTGCAGCATGCTCCCTGCACTCCAGCGCGGAGATATTGTTGTGCTCCATGGGATAGGAAATCCGGCACAGTTTGCAAAATCCCACAATATTCCAATAATAAACATAAGTGCACAAGAATTCAATAACATGGAAAATAACATGAATAGCGAGTTCCTAGCATACTATGCGTATTTTGATTCAAATAAGTCCAAAATAAGTGCAATAGTGCCTGTAGGCTCAAGCTACAAGATAGGCTTATACAACACATACTGCATATCAAACTACCTCTACCTTGGAAGAGGAAAAGAAATATACAAATGCTTTGTAAGCTCGCAGGACGATAATCTAATAAAATACTCATACTCTATAGGGAATGTTGCCCTAAACGGAAAGATATACAACATTATTTACACCTCGAGCATAACAATAGGAAACGTAACATTAACCCAAAACTTCAGCAATCCAATAATCGTATATAGGACGACAAGCAGGGACTACTTCTCAGGAGACATAATACACAGGGCATATGCACTTATCAATGCGAGCGGAAGCTATTACTTCATTACAATGGGCGACAATAATCCTGGCCTAGATATAGAGTTTGCCAACTATCCTCCAAATTCATCAAGCGTACTTGGGTATGTCATTGCAAAGGTGCCTATTCTTGGATACCTCAAGCTAATACTAAGCGGGCAGTTTGGAAAAGTAGCCGGATGCAACCAGACAATAATAAGATGAGCCCCTTTAACCCAAAGCCAGCAAAACTCTTATATAAAACTCTCAGCAGCTGCTTAGCAAGGGTTAAATATCTTTGCATAAAAAATATTCTAAACAATCCTATCGCTATTATTTAAATCTTTTTAGCTTAATATTAATGCTTGTGGTTTTATGGCCGATTTAGCGAGAGACATAAGGCTCGCAGTAGATACGGGCAAGGTAGCCCTTGGCTACAGAGAGGTAGTCAAAAGCATAAGCAGCTCAGAAGCAAAGGCTGTTGTAGTCGCAGCCAGAGGCAAGAAAAGCATGGTTGACGATATAGTGCACATGTGCAATGTGGCAGGAATAAAGGTAATAAAGTTCAGCGAGGGTTCGATGGAGCTCGGCCTAATATGCGGAAAGCCTTATTCTGTGAATGCGCTCGCTGTTATAGACCAAGGCCATTCAAACATTCTAAATGAGAACTACTAGGTGTTTTTGTGCCTCGAGGAGAATTTGCCGCTAAGGAAATAATAAAAAAGAGGAAAAGGTACAGGATGCTAAAGAAGTGGTGGAAGAGGAAGTTCTTCAAGCTCAAGGCAAAGTATGACCCAATGGGCCCTGTGCCGATGGCCAAGGGTATAGTCCTTCAGAAATTCATGCTTCAGCAGAAGCAGCCGCACAGCGGCCTTATAAAGTGCGTAAAGGTTCAGCTTGTCAAAAACGGCAAGGTTGTTGGCGCTTATGTTCCAGAGGATGGTGCGATAAACTTTATAGACGAGCACGATGAAGTTACGATACAAGGGCTCAGCGGCTCGCAGAGGGGCCAGATGGGCAGCATACCTGGATTAAAGTATAAGGTAATAGCCATAAACGGCGTAGATCTTAGGCAGATCGTGAAGGGAAAGAAGGAAAAGCCAAAGAGGTAATTTTATGGCAGATGCTGATATTATCAAAAAAGAAAAAGAAGAGGCTCTTGCAGATTACAAGAAGAGGAAGCAGCTCAAAAAGAAAGAAGCAGCAGAATCAAAGCAGGAACCTCAGGAAGCACAGGAGGCAAAGCCTTCAGCAGAAGAAAGCAAAAGCGAGGGCGAAAAGGAGCTTGCAAAAGAGCAGCCTAAAGAGCCTAAGAAGCCAAGGAAGTTTGAGACGCAGGAGCAGCTTCTTTTCAGAAAGTATCCATTCTCAGGGGTCGTCGTTTCTGATTTGAGCCTTGCTGATTATATTAACCTCACCCCTATGAAATACCCGAACATATACGGAAGGAGGAAGAATAGGAGCTATTATCTTGCTCACGTAAATATAGTAGAGAGGCTTATAAACAAGCTGATGCGCGGAGGCACTGGAAAGAAGGTAGGCGGAAAGGTGATTAGGACAGAAGGCAGGCTTCAGGGCAAGAAAATCAAAGTTATGCATATAGTGGAGGAAACATTCGATATAATAAACAAGCAGACAGGCCAGAATCCGATACAGGTCCTTGTAAACGCAATAGAAAACGCGGCGCCGATAGAAGATACAACAAGGGTCAGATACGGTGGAATAAACTACAATGTGGCTGTAGATGTAAGCTCGCTTAGGAGGCTTAATGTTGCACTCAAAAACATTGCGCTTGCAGCAATAACTAAGAGCTTCAAGAACAGGCAGAGGCTTGCAGAAGCTCTTGCAAATGAGCTCATCCTTGCAGCTTCAAAAAGCCCTGACAGCTATGCTATAAAGAAGCGCACAGAAGCTGAGCGCATGGCGAGAAGCGCGAGGTAGTTATTATGGTAAGAAAGGAGTTTGTTGCCGAGGAAGTAGCAAAAATCATGGATGAGCCAGAGAGGATAAGGAATGTAGCAATAGTTGCGCATGTCCACCATGGCAAGACAACATTGACAGACTCCCTCCTTGCAAAGGCTGGAATAATATCAAAGACAGTTGCCGGAGAGGTCCTCTACACCAACTATGACGAGATCGAGAAGGAGAGGAGAATCACAATAAAATCCGCCAACATCTCGCTTGCATTCGACTATGGCGGCAAGGATTATATCATAAACCTTATCGATACTCCCGGCCATGTAGATTTCGGTGGCCATGTGACAAGGTCTATGCGGGCTGTAGATGGAATAGTGCTTGTAGTTGATCCTGTAGAAGGCGTGATGCCCCAGACAGAGACTGTTGTTAGGCAAGCGCTAAAGGAAAAGGCCAAGCCTGTTCTTTTTGTTAACAAGGTTGATAGGCTGCTCAACGAGCTTAGGTTGACTCCGGAGCAGACTTATGAGAGGCTGCTCAACCTTATAAATGAAGTGAACAAGCTCATAAGAAGATACGCTCCAGAGGATGTCGCAGACAAATGGACTGTCAGTGTAGAGGCAGGCAGCGTATGCTTTGGCTCAGCATACAAGAAGTGGGCAATTTCAAAGAGGATAATGGAGAAGTACAAGGTAACATTCAAAAACATCTTTGCCCTTACAGCCGCAGGCCAAGAGGAAAAGCTTCAAGAAATAGCGCCTATTGACGAGGCTGTGCTTTCAATGATTATAGAGCACTTGCCAAATCCTAAGCAGGCCCAGCCATACAGGATACCTCACCTCTGGCACGGTGATTTGAGCAGCGAGATAGGGAAGGCAATGGTGAATGTAGACAGGAATGCAAAGGTTGCAATGGTGATCTTCGGCATAACTTATGATCAGCACAGCGGAGAGGTTGCAATAGGAAGGGTGTTTTCAGGCACTGTTAGAAAAGGGACTGTTTTGTACATTTCTGGAAAGGCAGAGCCGCAAAGGGTGCAGCAAGTTGGCCTGTACATGGGTCCTGACAGAGTCCCCATAGATGAAGTGCCTGCAGGGAATATAGCAGCACTGGTTGGCTTGAAGGATATTTCAATAGGAGATACAGCAAGCGAAATTGAGATGGAGCCATTCGAGCAAATAAGGCACTACTCCCAACCTGTAGTCACTAAGGCTGTCGAAGCAAAAGACCCAAGGGACACTACAAAGCTTGTAGAGGCGCTTATGGAGCTCTCAAAAGAAGACCCTACAATACAAGTTGAGCTCAACCAAGAGACTGGCGAGCACCTTGTAAAGGGGATGGGTGAGCTTCATCTAGAGATAATAGAGACCAAGCTTAAGGACGAGTACAAGATACCTATCATTACGAGTGAGCCTATAGTACTTTACAGGGAAACAATAGAGACGAAGGTTGAAAATGTCGAAGGAAAATCTCCAAACAAGCATTCAAGGTTCTATGTTACTGTAGAGCCACTTGAGCAAAGCGTAGTAGAATTCATAGAAAACGGTGGCGTAAGGGAAGGCAAGCCCAAAGGCAAGCAGTATGTAGAGGATTTTGTAAAGGCAGGGTTGCCGAGGGAAGAGGCAAAGGAGATAGTGGATATTTCAAACAACAGCCTTCTTATAGACATGACCCATGGCGTGCAATATATGAATGAGGTAATGGAGCTTTTGATAGACGGATTTGAAGAGGCGATGAACGATGGGCCTCTAGCAAGGGAGAAGTGCTCCGGAATAAAGGTGAAGATTACTGATGCAACCATACACGAAGACCCTGTTCACAGAGGTCCTGCGCAGATAATACCTGCAATAAGAAGACCAATTTATGCCGGGATGCTCAAGGCAGGAGTAGTTTTATTGGAGCCAAAGCAGAAGTTCACAATAAACCTGCCCCAGGAATACCTGTCTGATGTGATAACATTCCTGCAGGGCAAGAGGGGCCAAATACTTGAGATTCAGCAAGAAAACGAGCAGGCAACAATAATAGCAAAGATGCCTGTTGCAGAAGTAATTAAGGGATTCTCAAATGAGCTTAGAGGATTAACCCAAGGAAGGGCAATATGGTACTTTGAGTATGCAGGCTTTGAGAAGCTTCCAAAAGAGCTGCAAGAAAAAGTTGTTAGGGAGATAAGGACAAGGAAGGGCCAGCCGCCAGAGCCTCCAAAGCCTGAGCAGTTCATGGATTGATAGCAAGGCTTTTATACCTTAATAAATTATATTAATGCAACTTATTGTTGCACCAATGAGATGAGGTGTCTATATGGCAAAATCTTATGTAAAATTCGAAGTGTCAAAAGATGTCGCAGACAAAATAGTAGAAGCTGTAAGGTTAGCAAAGCAGAGCGGAGCAATAAAGAAAGGGGCAAATGAAGTTACAAAGAGCGTTGAGCGTGGGCTTGCAACATTTGTCGTAATAGCTGAGGATGTTGAGCCTGAAGAGGTAGTAATGCACATACCAACCCTTTGCGAGCAGAAGAAGATTCCTTATGCTTATGTGCCCACAAAAGAAATACTGGGCAAGGCTGCAGGGCTTAATGTACCTTGCACATCAGTAGCTGTAGAGAAAGCAGGCCAAGCAGAATCTGCAATAAAAGAGATAGTTTCTAGGATAACAGGCAAAGAGTCTGCAGGCAAAGAACAGAGCAAAGAGCAAGCTAAGGAGGAAGCAAAGGAGCAGAAGCCCAAAGAAGGCAAGAAAAGGTGAAGGGTTAAATGGCTGAAAAAGATGTTAAAAAGGAGCAAGCCCAACCGCAGGGCAGCCCTAGCGGAGAGAAGCAATTTGAAGGCTACCTAGGTGAAGTGGTAGAGGTGCCTAGGGTAAGGACAGGGATATTTGGGGAGGCCAAGCAGGTAATGGTGAGGATACTTGAGGGCAATGACAAAGGCAGGGTTATAAGAAGGAACATGATAGGCTTTGTCAAAGTGGGCGACAAGGTAAGGCTGCCAGATACGACAAGAGAGGCAAAGCAGATAAAAGCTAGATAGCAGGTGAAAGCATGAAATGCTCCTACTGCTCAAGGGAGATAGAGAAAGGCACAGGCATAATGTATGTAAGGAAGAACGGCACTATAAAGTATTACTGCTCAAATAGGTGCATGAAGTTTGACCTTGTGTATCATAAGAAGCCTAATCCTAAGGAGCTAAAAGAATAATGTTTAACAAAGTGA
>JBAMLI010000101.1:0-2101 GCA_039793645.1 archaeon | reverse complement strand
TAATGGCAAGCCCTAAGAGGGAGCACTATAAGTTAATCAGCTCACCAACTATATGTATTGATATACAAAGAATGCAATTCAGCCAAATAATATGAGGATTGTAGCTCTGGCCTATTCTCTTTGCAAGAGCACTTAAGCGCGGTACTCTACACCTTTTGATAGATTCAGCGTTTGGTGCCAAATAAGCCGATTTTTTGGGCAAAGAGGATCAATATTGCTAAAAGATCCTTCCTGAACGATTTGTCCCAGATGAAAAGGATTGCCGTAAACAAAGCCAATCCGGACAAGTGGGCTATGGGGCTAAGCAAGTAGCCAATAAGCATGGTTGCCAAAAAAGCAAAAGCCAAAATTCGCAATCCCTGCGACGTCAGCTTTTCCCCATTCCTTGCGGCGTGAAACAAATCTGAGCCTACGCATGCCAACAAGATTGATGTCAAGCTCACGCCTATTATAGAGGTACCCGTGCCACATCCGTACAGTGCTTCGATTGCCACAAGCACATAGCTTGCGAATACTCCGGACCAGAACACCTTCTGAGCATTATAGGCATGCGCCCTTCTTTTTGCGTAAAAATACGCGAAAGAGCCGAAGATGAGCAATTCCACAGCAACAAAATTAAGCAAGAGGATCTGCATGGCCTCGCCATATGGTATGGCGTGCCCAAGGAGATGCTGCAACTTTAAGATATACACCAAAACCTCAAAATAGCTTATAGGCGCAACAGCAAAATTGACCGCGAAGCCTTGCACGCTGGTTCTGCATGTCTACAGTATGTGCAGCGCCAAATCAGGTGGGAAAAGCAAGAACACAAACAGATAAAGCAGCGCAAAGGCTATAGCGTATGCGGTCCCGATCCATCTGCCCAAATCCACTCCAACACCCTCATAGACCGCTGCAATCCGCAACAGTATGTCCCATCCAAGGCTTTTTATGCCTAAAGAAAGTCGGCTTTTGTGAGAATGCCCACGAGCCTGCCTTCTTGCACCACGAGTATTGCCTGCACGTTCCTAGCGAGCTGCCTTGCCCTTTCAAAGCTCTCTTCGGGCCCTACCACAGCATAGCTAGCCTCTACGACATCGATGCAGGACACGGCATCTGGATGCTCCAGTATGCTTCTTTCTGTCACAAGGCCCAGTATCCTTCCGTCCCTGTCCACAACCGGCATCTGGGAGAAACCATTTTCCTTCATTCTCTTTACCGCTTCCGACACATGAGCCGCTGGAGAGAGCGTCTTTACATCCTTTACCATCTTGTCCTCTACCCTGGCATAGTTGGCTTTGGCGAATACGATCTCGTTCAATTTTTTAACCACGTTGCATACCAGCTCGTATGAAGGTTTTAGCCTGCCCCTTTCTAACTTCGACATTGCCGATGGGCTTATTCCGCAAGCCTTCGCAAGCTTCTGCGAGCTTATGCCATACTTCTGCCTTGTGCTTCTTATGTCTGCAATAAGCGTTTGAAGCTCTGGAAGGTCATGCATGGTATCACTTTCCTAAATGGAAATATTTGTCAGTTATATTTTAATATAGGAAATTACTTATTACTTGCGGTGATAAAATGGAAGAAGAGAAAGATCAAATCAAAGATCAAATAAGCAGAATTCTTGGCACCGATAAAAGCATTAAGCCGGCCAAAGATATTCTATACAAGCCAAAGACCAAGTTTCTCAAGGAGAAGATAGCCAAGGCGCATTTCAGCAACAAAAAGGAAAGGAAGTACATAGACATTTTATGCAGTCGCGAAGAATTCGCTTATAAATATGAGGTAAAAGGCGAGAGTTTCCCAATGTATGGCTCTAAAAAGTTTCTCTGCTACCCCGAGTATGACGAATATCGGGAAGAATACCTCAGGATGCTTGACGAGCTAAGCCACGAGGACTACATAAGAGTCATGGCCGAGGAAATATTCCTGCCGGACCACAGGCCTGACAAAAACCCTCCCAAGATGGAGGATTTCAGCGAAGAGGACAGGAAGAAAATACTCGAATGGAAGAAGAGGTATGATGAAGCGGAGAAGAGGATAAAGGAAAAGGAAGCAGAGAAAAGGAGAAGAGAAGAAGAGGAACACAAGAGGTGGTGGCTCAGCGTTGGAGGAAAGGAAT
>JBAMLI010000100.1:0-16776 GCA_039793645.1 archaeon | reverse complement strand
TTTGGGGTTGCTGGGATTTGAACCCAGACTTGCGGGTAACTTCTTTATCATATTTCAACGCTCCAAATCCTCATCATTGCGCTGTGCGCTCAACAACATACAAACATCTGGAGCCCGCCGCGCTGCCAGGTTACGCAACAACCCCTTACATCGAGAATATGGTTAATAATTTATAATAATGTTTTGTATTACATAACATGGTGCTTGAACTTCGATACAAGGGAAATGTAATAAAAGTCTATACAGGCAAGGACAAGATAAAGAAAAAGGAGATAAATTATGAGCGGGTCGTTGAAGCAAATGCCATTGTAGTGCTTCCTATTTTTAAGAATTATATTCTTTTTGAGAAGCAGTTCAGGCCAGCAATAATGAAGTATATTTATGAGCTGCCTGCTGGACATATAAGGAAAGGCGAAAAGCCCACTGATGCAGCGAAGCGCGAGATGAATGAAGAAACAGGCTATATGCCAAAAAGGCTTAAATTTATGTTTAAGGCTTATCCTGAGCCTGGCATATCTACCTCCATGCAGTATTTTTATCTTGCCACCGAATTTGAAAAAGGGAGAAGGCGCCTTGACAAAGACGAGATAATAAAAGTCAAGAAAGTGGGACTTGGAGACGCGCTTGAAATGATAGAAAAGAAAAAGATAATTGATCTAAAAACAATTGCAGCTATTCTTTTCTATAAAAAGTATTTCTAAAGCGCTGGGGGTGGGAATCGAACCCACGGAGGCCATTTCTGGCCAAACAGCTTAGCAGGCTGCCGCCCTTTAGTGGGCATTGCCTACCACTAGGCGACCCCAGCATGCAGCAGGAGCTGGCTTTGCAGATATATGAGAGTATAGGATTGCTGGGCTTCCACTCTGCCCTGTATCTCCAGAGCATAGCCCTTTGTACGCTTGCGCTATATACTTAGGGTTGCTCCTTCCGGCCTGGCCCGGTTCATATATAGGACCACCACTAGAGGCAGGGCTTCATCGCTTCAGCCCAGGTCCTATACTTCCATATACTACTCTGCCAGCATGCGGCCCGCCAAAGGGGATTTGCGGTATGGGAAACCCCTAGCTTCCCGCCTTCCTGCTGCAATATAGATGCTCAGGAAAACATTAATAAGATTTCTAAAAAACGCTGAAAAAGATTTATATATTTTATAGCGTAATAGGTATGTGCAAACGAAATTTGTCGTTGTTCTTGGAAGCGTAATGAGCGGCCTTGGAAAAGGGGTTGCAACTTCTTCTATACTCAAAATTCTCTCATTCTATGGCTACAAGGTTCTTCCTATCAAGTTTGACGGCTACCTCAATTATGATTGCGGGACAATGAATCCATACAGGCACGGGGAGGTCTTTGTCTTGGATGATAAAAGCGAGGTAGACATGGACTTCGGCATGTATGAGCGCTTCTTGGGAAAAAACCTCAGTGGCGAATTATCTATAACAGGAGGAAAGCTCTTCAGCGAGATCATAGCAAAAGAGAGAAGGGGGGACTTCCTTGGTGCTGATGTGCAGATAATACCCCACCTCACAAACCTGATAATAGAGAAGATAGAAAGCATAGCGAGAAGGCACAAGCTGGATGTGCTTGTCGTAGAGGTCGGTGGCACTGTTGGAGACATAGAAAACAGCTACTTCATAGAGGCAATGAGGCAGCTAGCGCTGAAGCACAAGACAGTGTTTATAGATGTGACTTATATACCAAAGCTTGGAGTTGTGGGCGAGCAAAAGACAAAGCCAACCCAATATGCATTCAAAACTATTATGGGAAGTGGCATAATCCCAAATTATATCTTCTGCAGGGCAAGCGAGCCTATAGAAGAAAAGACAAGGAATAAGATCTCGCTTTATACAAACCTTGAAGCCGAGAGAATCATCGATGACTCAGATCTTAAAACACTGTATAGGCTCCCTCTTCACCTCATCGAGCAAGGGTTTGACAAGATGCTCATAAAAGACCTCGGTCTCGAGAAACGCAAAATAGATGCTAAGAAGCTTAGAAGGTGGAGAGAGATAGTAGAAAAAATAGAAACTCCAAATAGGAGTGTCAACATAGCTATTGTTGGGAAATATACAGAGCTCAAGGATGCCTATATAAGCGTAAAGGAGGCGCTTGTACATGCAGGCGCAAAGCTTAACACAGGAGTGGATATAAAATGGGTAGAGTCAAGCAATTTGGAAAAAAGGGACTTGAGCCCATTGGATGGAGTTGATGGTATTATAGTGCCCGGCGGGTTTGGAAGCAGAGGCATAGAAGGAAAGATAAATGCAATAAGGTTTGCACGCGAGAACAAGATACCTTACCTTGGGCTCTGCCTTGGCATGCAGCTTATGGTTGTAGAGTATGCAAGGAACGTCTGCAACCTAAAAGGGGCTAACTCAACAGAATTTGACCCGAAGGCGAAGCATAATGTAATAGACCTCATACCATCGCAGAGAAAGGTCAAGCTCAAAGGCGCTACAATGAGGCTCGGCGCATGGAAATGCAAGATAATCGATAAAAATTCAATTGCATATAGATCCTATAGGAAAAAGGTCACCTCCGAGAGGCACAGACATAGGTATGAGGTTAATAACAGGTACAGGAGAATCCTCGAGAAGAACGGCCTTGCAATAACAGGAGTGACTCCAGACAACAAGCTTGTTGAGATTGTGGAGTGGAGGGACAGCTTTGGCATAGGCACACAAGCGCACCCAGAGCTTAAGTCAAAGGTTGAAGAGCCTGCGCCACTTTTCGTAAGCTTTCTTGAAGCTGCCCTTAAGAAAAAAATGACTTGAAAAGGGCGATGCCCTGCTTTATTCCTGCTTTTGATGAGCCAAACTTCCTAGGGTAGAATGGAGACGGGACCTCTGCTATCTTTGTTTCCTTGCCGAGGCATTTCAAGAAGTCAAACAAAACTTTATATCCCTCCCCTACAAACCTATGCTTATTTGCAGAATAAACTTTCACAAAAAGATCCCTCTTTACTCCAAAATATCCTGAAAATATATCAGCGCACCTTGGCCTTCTCCTGAGTGCAAGGATCGCATATCCGATTAGTATGGTTATCTTGGAGATAAGCATTCTGTATTTTGGCCAGTTTGTGATTACAGATCTATATACAACAACAACATCATATCCTTCTTCAAACTTTTTCTTTATCTCTTTTATAGCCTGATATGGGTGCTGCATGTCCGCATCCATAACCACAACATATTTTGTCTTGCTTGCAAGTATTCCATCAATGACGCTTGCTGTGAGGCCCCGCTTCTTGCCTGCCCTTTCCAGGAGCCTAACGTTTTTATTTGAAGAGCTTATTCTTTGGACTATCCCAATAGTTCCATCCTTTGAATTATCGTCAGCAACGATAATTTTTATACCCTTATATTCCTCTGTAATCAAGTGGATAAGCTTGCCTATAGTATCTCTTTCATTGAGGGTCGGAAGAACCACAGTTATTTCACTATAATCCATTACTCTCCCTTTGGAAAAGCTCAGCATATATTATTATTGCATTGAGCCATGCACCGAAGACAGGCAATGCGCTTACAACCTTTCTCAGCAGCTCCAGCTCCTTGGTGCTTATCGCCCTGAATGCGCCCAATAGCATCGGATAGACAAACACAAGTATTAAAACTCCAAGCAGGAGCTGATATGTGGCTTTGATGTCAAGGAATGCTATAGGGAGCAAGATTGCTGCAAGCACGGCGTTTGTTGCTATAAGCCTTATTATGCCGAATTGCGATTTTAGCTTAAGCGTATGTATGAGGAAATATAGATAAAATGCATCAGCAGCCAGTGCTCCGACATAATAGATCGAAATTATCAGCCCAGTTACACCAAACATAGGTATAAGCACAAGGAGGGCAAGAAGCTCGAGCATGCTTGTTGCTATTCCAAACTTGAACACCTGCATTATGTAGCCTGCGCTTATGCTAAGCGAAGAAGCATATGATGCAAAAAGGCCCAGCAGTATGCCTATGCCTATTGCGGCTATGTACAAAGATGCGCCATTGTATGTGCTTGTAAACACTGAAATTATCATAGCATTTGAAAAGATTGAAATATACACAACAATAGGAAGCGCAAAAAGAAATCCAAAGTAGAGAGAATAATCGTAAAACCTTCCAAGCTTGTCCTTTATATGCTTGCTCGCCAAAGCAGCTGAAAACATAGGTATGAGTATTGCACTTATTGAGCCTGTCACGAGATCTATATATGTACCTATTTTTGATGCAACGCCATATAGACCCACAACCCCTGGGAGGAAGAAGATGCTGAGGTATAGAATACTAAAGTTGTTCACAGCACTGCCAACTATCCCAGAAAGTGTGAGGGGCACAGAAAAGCCCAACATCTTCCTTGCTTCTATCCAAACGCCTTTCAATGATATCGCACTGTGGTGGAGAATCCTTAAGATCTGATAGACAAGGCCAAAAAGTAAGCCCATAAGGCAGCCTACAATTGCTCCGAATGCCCCATAGCCCAAAAGGACAAGAGATATGCTCATTGCAGCCTGAATGGATATGTTTATAACTTGGGCTACAGCGCTTCCCTTCCCATCAGCAAAACTTATCAGTACATTGCCGCCCAGCCCATAAAATGCAGATACAAAGAGGTAAACCAGCGTTACATAAACAAGCACTTCTGCTACTGTATTATGGAAAAAGAATTGTAGGATCTGCCTCGCGAAAATTGCACTTAGCAGAATAACCACAAGTATTGCGGCAAGATTCACAATGACTGCAGCACCAAGCATCCTCTTAATCCTCTCTGTTTCTTTTTTGATAAGCAGCTCTGGTATATACTTGTTTAGATACTGGCCTATGCTTATGCTTCCAAAAGCCCCTATGAATCCGGCCATGCCCATTGCTATTGTGTATATACCATAGCTTGAAGGGCCGAGGAGCCTTGCAACTGCTATGAATGTTAAGCCACCCACAACTATGGAGAACGCTTTGCTAAAAACAATAAATGTTGCAACGCTGGCGCTATTTACGCCGAGCTCAGTTGCAGTAACCCCTTCATACCCTGGCATTGCCTCATCTTTCTCTGACAAAATATTTTAGGTAGGAAATTATAAAATCTGTTAGCCTCCCTATGATTGGAATGTCCTGAGAATACCCCTTTATGTCGTTTATAGACTTCATGCTTACAGTTTTGCTTACCAGAAGCAGTATGGGGTAGAGTAGAGTACCTATCAAAAGCCCTGAAAGTAATACGAGCAAATCGCTATGCAGCAAAAACGAAGGCGCCATTAATGCGGCAAGTAAAAAGTTCACTCCAAAAATCTTGATGATCGGACCAAGCTCGACCTTCACTCCAAAAAGCCTCTTTACTCCGCTTAAAAATAGGAAGTCGTTAATAAGGCCTCCTATTATGAATATGCTTGTTATTGCACCAAAAGCCCCCCAGCTTGGCACAAGGTAAAGCAACGCCAAAAACTGTATTACGGCTGAAAATGTGCTGTATTTCAGCACTTTAAGCACCTTCCCCTTGCCCACTATGAAGCTGGATGAGTACAAAGCGGGCAAGCCAAGCGCTGTGCCTAATGAGATCAGCAAAAGGTAGAATGGGGCAGTAGAATATTTTTTTGTAATCAAAAATGATATTAGTGGCTTTGAAAAAATCCCGATATAGAAGATTACAGGGAGGGTAATTATGAGTGAGTAGATGAGCACTTTGTTGAAAGAACTGCTTACCTTGCTCTTACGTGCTATTATTGCGGAGAATGTAGGAAGCAACACAACACTAATTGTGCCATAGAATACTTGAAGCAGATTAAGCCCTTTAAGAGCGACTCCATAATTTCCCAAAACAGTTGATATTGTATACAGGCTTAGCATCACTGTGCCAAAATTGAGCACGCTGTTATTCACAAAATTATTTGCAGCCATAGGAAGAGAGAAGTATAGGACCTTTTTTATTTTTTTGAAGCCTACTTTTATGAAGGTAAATCCCCCAAATGGCTTCATTGCTTTGGCAATATAATAAAAGGTCAGCGCAAATCCAACTGCATATGAGAGCATAGAGCCAATGAGCGCGCCATTGTAATCTAGGCCAGCCAAAATCAAGGATACACTCCCAACAAGATTTGCAAGCTGCACTACGATAATGGTGTATGCGGCCCATCTACCTCTTCCAAAACTTACCAGCGCAGGGTAAACTGCGCCATACAGCATTGAAAAAAACAATATGAGGGAAGCAATTACAACTGTTATTGCAGGAAGCGACTGCGACTTGAAGTATGATGCTATGGTGCCACTGCCTGCTATCCCTATAAGCGTCAAAGCTAAAGCAATAGGAAGGATTATCGAATATCCCGCTGAGAGCACCTCGTTTATCTTTTGTGGCTTTTTTCTGTATATATACTCTGATATGTGTTTGTTGAAATAGGTGCCGATTCCAAAATGGCCCACTGCGCCGATCAGCGAATATATTCCTACAGCCAATGTATATATGCCATAGCTCGAAGGGCCGAGGAGCCTTGCAACTGCTATGAATGTTATTGCATTCAAGATAATGCTGCCAGCTCTCCCAATAAGAAGGGAGGAAAGAGTCCTTACGCTCCGCCTTCCTATGCTTTCGGTCTCCTCTTTCATGAAGATAAATGAGAAGTAAGAATTTTTAAATGCAAAGCCAAAAGTATGAAAAATTTACAAAATACAACATTCTTGCACAAAAGATTTATATAATGTTATAAATAAATTAATCCTTAGGGCAGCCATAGTTGTGCTTAAAAATTGGAGTGGGAGTGGGAATATGGCAGAGGCGAGTGTGGCAGAAGGAGAGTTGTACGATGTGAAGGTAGACGCTAAGAATCCTAATGGAGAGGGTATAGGCAGACTAGACAATTTTGTAATCTTCATTAGGAATGCAAAGACAAAAATAGGAAAGATTTATAAAGTTAGAATAACAAAAGTCTATAGGACCTTCGCATATGCAGAACCTGTGGAAGGGAATGAAGGCAACAAGTATTTCATAGGTAATGGCACAGTAATAATTTGACTTTGCATTTTTGCCTTTTGTTTGATTTGTTGTTGGCTTTTCGCTTGAAATAATGTTTATTTTTAAGGTAGATTTTATGGATTATAGAAAAATCGCAGAGAAAGCTATGAAGGGTACCACCACTATTGGCGTGATATGCGCTGATGGAGTAGTGATGGGTGCTGATTCGAGAGCTACTATGGACACCTTCATCGCAAGCTCTGAAGCAATAAAAATTTACAAGATAAACGAGAAGCTCGGATTGACAGTTGCAGGAGATGTGGGAAGCGCTGAATATCTTGCGAAACTCCTCAAGGTGCAAAACGACGCATACAAGATGGAGGAGAACGTCCCTCTAAATCCTACTTCCGCTACATCGATACTGCACATAATCCTGCAAGAAAACAAAATGTTCCCATTTATAGTTCAACTTTTGGTAGGCGGATTCAACAAAGATACCCCAGAGCTATATAGCCTTGATCCGTTGGGGGGCTATATAAAAGAGTCAAAATTCACCTCTACAGGATCGGGATCTCTTACGGCATTGGGCTATTTGGAGGAGGTTTACAAAAAAGACATCACAGTCCAAGAAGCTACCAAGATAGTGGCTAAAGGCTTGAAGATTGCAATGAAGAGGGATTCAGCAACAGGCGATAAAATACACATAGTTACGATAACAAAGAGCGGCTACAAAGAGCTTTCTAGCGAAGAGATAGAAAAGCTGCTCAAATAAAAGCCTTTATTTTCATTTGTTTCTTTTTGATTTTTCTACTTATATCTCATATCAGCCGAGGCGGTTGTTTTGGATGCAGAAAATGGCAAGCAAAGATTAGCAGAAGGGAAAGACCCTATAACTATGCTTAAGGAGATTCTGCCTAAGGAGATCGGGTTCGTTAAGGCAGAGTATGAAGGGCCTGACATAGCACTATATGTCAGCGATATTGGTGCGGTATATAACAACGAGTCCCTTGTTAAAAACCTTTCCTCTACTATAAAAAGGAAGCTAATCATTAGGAGCGACCCTTCAAAGCTAGAAGATCCTGAAAAAGCAAAGGCAAGGATCATGGAGCTTATACCAAAAGAGGCTGAAGTAGGCAATGTAAGATTCGTGCCAGATTTTGGTGAAGTTTATATAGAAGCACTTAAGCCAGGGCTTGTTATAGGCAAGGGGGGCTCTACCTTGAAGAGCATTGTGAGTGAAACACATTGGGTGCCAAAGGTGCTTAGGACCCCTACAATGAACAGCGATGTTATAAATGGCGTCAGGCAGCTTATGTTTAAGGAAAGCGACTTCAGGAAAAAATTCTTAGCCAGCATAGGCAAAAAGATAAGCACGCCTATAATAAAGACAGAGTGGATAAAGGCCACTGCGCTAGGTGGATTCAGGGAGGTTGGGAGGAGCAGCCTGCTTATTGAGACAAACAATTCAAAAATACTCATAGACTGCGGTTTGAGCCCAGAGCCGGGGATAAAGGGAGTCGAGGCAAACAACGGAGGCGAGAACAAAGCTTACCCATATTTGGATAGTGCAAACATAACGATAAACGACCTTGACGCTGTAATAATTACACATGCCCATATGGACCACATAGGCTTCCTACCTTATCTCTTCAAGTACGGCTACGAGGGGCCTGTATACTGCACCCCGCCTACAAGGGAGCTGATGGCGCTGCTTCTCTATGATTATGTCAAGCTTGTACAAAGGAGTGGAGGCACGCCATTGTATGATGAAAAAGACATTAAGAAGATGCTAATGCACACCGTAACTAGAGAGTACGGGGAGGTAACAAATGTTACCGATGAAATAAAGCTTACATACCATAATGCAGGGCACATACTTGGAAGCGCTACTGTGCACCTCCACATAGGGGAAGGCATGTACAACATAGTCCATTCGGGGGACATAAAGTTCGGATACACAAGGCTCCTTGACCCTGCTGAGACCAAATACCCTAGGATAGACTCATTGTTCATTGAGAGCACATACGGTGGGCCTTCTGATGTAATGCCAAACAGGCAGGATTCTGAAATTATGCTGATGGAGAGCATTAAAAGGACTATAGACAATGGTGGCAAAGTGCTCATACCTCTCTTCTCAGTAGGAAGAAGCCAGGAGATTATGCTGGTGCTTGAGGCATATTTAAGCAACAATCCAAAGTACAAGATAGAGGCCCCAATATATCTTGATGGAATGATACTTGAGGCTAGCGCAATCCACACGGCCTATCCAGAATACCTAAAGACAAGCCTGCAGCATAGGATACTGAGCAATAGGTCGCCTTTTGAGAGTGAGATATTTGAGGTTGCAAAAGGCGAGAAAGAAGAGATTCTTGAAAAAGGCCCTTCCATAATACTGGCAAGCGGCGGCATGCTAAACGGAGGCACAAGCCTTGATTACCTTATTGAACTTGCCGAAGATCCAAAGAACACGCTGATTTTTGTAGGTTACAACAGCGCTGGCTCGCTGGGCAGGAGGATACAAAACGGGTTAAAGGAGCTCGTGGTGCCTGATGAAGACGGCAAGCTTGTCCACAAAAATATAAACATGCAAGTCTTGACAGTAGAAGGATTCTCAGGGCACAGCGATAGGAGGCAGCTTATAAATTTTGTGCAGAACATCAAGCCTGGGGCAAAAAGGATCTTTACGATGCATGGTGAAGAGAGCAAGTGCGAGGATCTTGCTCGTGCGCTTGGAAACAGATTTAGAGTGGAGGCAAGGGCGCCAATGAACCTTGATTCTATAAGAATGAAATGATGGAGCTTGTTGCAGACTCTATGCTTTCAAAGCTTGCGCGCTGGCTAAGGCTAGGAGGGATAAGCGTAGAGGGCGTGCCTTATAATGAAGATGACAAAATAATAAGGTTTGTGAAAAGGAAAAAGGCTTTGCTTTTGACATCAGATGAGCAATTGGCAAAAAGGTCAAACAAAAGAGGATTCAATGCCCTGCTTGTCAAAGAGAAAGATCTTGACAGTCAGATTGCATTTGTAATAAGTGCGCTTGGCCTAAAGCCAACTATGCCAGGAATGGTATGCCCTGTTTGCAATGGTAGGCTGGTAAAGGTGAGCAAAGAAGAAGCCAAGAGGCTTGTTCCAAAAAGAGCCTACGAAATGCACAAAATATTCTATAGGTGTGAAAGCTGTGGAAAGATATACTGGCATGGAACCCATTGGAAAAAGATAAAGGAGAGATACAAAAAAGTTGTTAAATTAGCAGATAAATTCAAGAGCAGCAGGAATTGGACAAGCAAACTTCTTCAGTAACTTGCAAGCGCAAAGACTTCTCTTCCTTTTAGCTTCTCCCTTCCCTTAAGGTCCTTCAGTTCTATCAAGAAGGCCAAACCTTCAACAACCCCGCCAAGGCTCTCTACAAGATCGCAGGCTGCGCTGGAAGTGCCGCCTGTTGCAAGAAGATCATCTACTATAAGCACACGCTCTCCTTTTTTGAGAGCATCTTTGTGTATTTCTATAGCCTCGTTGCCGTACTCCAAGCTATATGCCTTCTTTATCTTGTCAAATGGAAGCCTGCCTTCTTTTCTTATAGGTATAAAGCCCTTCCCAAGCCTGTATGCAACTGCGCTTCCTATTATAAACCCTCTTGCTTCTATGCCTGCAACCTTGTCCACCCTTCCTTCAAAATGGAGTGCAATGCTTTCTATGCACTTTTTGAAAAGCTCTCCATCGCCAAGCAAAGGCGTTATGTCTCTGAAGAGAACTCCTTTTCTTGGATAGTTGGGTATGCTTCTTATGTTCTCTTTTATTTCTTCTTCAAGCATGCTGCCACCTAAAACAAACCCCTCTGCCCTTTTTTGCCGCTTATCTCCAAGAGCCTGTCTGCAAACTTCTCTACCCTCTCCCTAGAGAATTCATACTCGTCGCACATTATCTTTATTATCTTCTCCTTGTCAGGCTTTATTTTCTCGAAGCTTTGTCGCTCTTCTGGGCTTAGATCGTTTGTCTCAGGCTCGCTGAATATCTTCTCCACCTCGAATGGATCAACATCGAATGAGTGGTATTTTTCTTCGACGAACTTCACAAGCTCGTTCCTGTCCTTATGCTCTTTCACAAGCTTCAGCGCAGTTACTGGGCCTATGCCTTCTATTCCTGAATTGAAGTCTGTACCTATAAGTATGCCCACCCATATAAGGTCATTTTGGCTTATGCTGAATTTTTGCAAAAGATTATTGAGGAATATCCTTTCTGTGCTCACGTTGACGTACACATTCTTGCGCGGGAGCTTTCTCCTCCCAGTTATTGTAAGGTTTCTTATTACAATGTCTGAGCCAAATAGAAATAAGTCATAATCTTGACTTGCAGCCGCATAAACTATCTTCTCTTTTACCATCCTTGCTGCCTGCGCCTCCCCCTCGCCCGGAGCTTGGATGAATGGTATTCCCATTGCTGCAAGAAGCTCTTTCGAGCTTTCTAGTATCTCTTTGTTTATTTTGCTGCTCGCCATCGCATGGAGCCTTGCCTCCTCGACAAGCCCCTTCTCCTTTGCTTCCTGCCACTCTTTATATGCTTCCTCCCTCCTGCTTGCCCTTGCTTCTAGAGTTCTTTGCTTGAGCACAGGAGGCATGCCGTCAAAAACGAATATGGGCATTATGTTGTACTCCAGTATGTTTATTGTCCTATAGAAGAGGCCCGAAAGATGGCTTGTTATCCTGTTTTTTGAATCTACAAGCGGTGTGCCGTCTGGCTGCCTTATTATTGAAAGAAACTGGTATATTGTGTTGTAGGCATCTATTGCCAGCTTCTTGCCGCTTAGCTCATTTAGCTCTATAATTTCTTTTACCTCGCCCACGAGCTTGCTAATGTCTACAGCCACAAGCCCACCAATAAATATGCTTATTTCTTAGCCTCTTTCTTTTCAGCAGCATCCCAAAGGGTTATGGGCTCATCGCGCCTTATGCTTACTTTTGGCTCTTCCTTCACCTCCTCAGTAAGCTTTATGCCTAGCTCCTTCTCCAGTTTCTTTACTATCTTGTCGCTAGGCAGGGTTTTTTCTTCTTCTATCCTCAGAAGTGTACTCTCTTTTTCGCTTATACGCTCGGCAAGCACATTAAGAGGCAACCCAAGCTTCTCCCTTGCTTTCCTTATTATTGAGCCGTAGTGCTCAACTATCTCGCTGCTTTCTTCCTTCTTTGGTTTTTTCTCTATCTTGGCGCTTTCTTTCTTTTCCAAATCTATCTTTTCTATGACCTTCTTGCCCTTTGCGCATTCTGCGCATACATTCATTACTGCTCCTTCGACTTCTACTACATATATTATATTTGTTTCCCTCCCACAAATTTCGCACTCCATGCCAAAACCCTCTGGTTAATATAAAAGTTATAAATATATAAAATTTGAGAGGTTAGAAATCTTGTGTGATTTTCCATGAAACTTGGTAGCAGTTTGAGAAGGACTTTGACAATTGCAATCGCGCTTCTTGCATTTGCTTTGCTGACCTTTCTATACTTGGCAAGCGGGAATGCATTGCTTAGGTGGCTTTATGCCATATTGGTGCTTGCCGCTAGCGGCGAAGCTATAATGCTCGTCAACAAGCTGAAAGGCTCCTATGGGGCTTATATGCTTGGGGGAAAGCATGGTATAGCACTTATTGACAAGATTTCCAAGCGCAACAGGAATTTCTGGATAGGTCTTGCAGAGTGGGGGCTTGCCCTTAGCCTCGGCTTGCTCTCCATCTTTTTATTTAGATACATCAACAAGAAGACATTTGCACTGGGCATAGCTACACTTGTCTTAATGCTGTATTTCGTCTTGCCATATACATACCTTTCAATGAGCTTCCTCAACATACCGCAGATAACTGGAAAATTGAATGAAGCTATTGCAAATAGCACAATGAATTCGAGGCCAGCATATTACGCCATCTCTCTGGACGCTGCTACTTTGATTGGCGGATTTGCAACCCTTGCTGTTGTCTCTATAGTATATAATGGCGCATCGATATTTGCATCCACTATTTCATTTATTCCTTCCCTTGTGTCTGGCAGCCCAAACTATGGAAAGATAAACGGCCAAGTTCCAGGCGTTGCACCAATAATACCAGGCATAACCATGCCTCTTCTCTCAGGAATACTCTCGCTCGCCATCCTCCTTATTGTGCATGAATTTTCCCACGGGGTTCTTGCAAGGATTGCAAAAGTAAAGCTAAAGTCTGTAGGGGTTTTGCTTTTTGGGATAGTTCCTTTAGGTGCTTATGTAGAGCCTGAAGAGAAAAAGATGAAAAGGCTTAGCAAAGAGAAGCAGGAAAGGATCTTCATAGCTGGGGTTTCTTCAAATATACTTGTCAGCCTTATATTCTTTGCAATCATGATTGCACTGCTTCCTATGCTGAATGCCTTCATGCATACTTACGTAAGCGTTGTAGCCACTATACCAGGTTATCCTGCAAACAATGTGATAGCACCAGGCTCCATAATATTGAAGTGGAATGGATATGAGATAAAAAATCTTACAAGCTTCAGGATTGCTGCTGCAAATGATACACCATTCTCTATTGTAAGGGTGCAAACAGACAAAGGATTTTACATATTCAAGACAAACCAGACAGGGAAGATAGGAGTATATGTTCAAGAAAACTATCTACCTAATGGAATTTGGGGGTCTGTCCTCTATTTCTTTTTCACCCTTGCCGCACTCTCTTTCCTTCTCAATTTCCTTGTTGGCGTTGTAAACCTTCTTCCGATACCAGGTTTCGATGGCTGGCAGATTTACAAACTGGAGCTGAAGAAAGGCCTACTCAATGTGGTGGGGGCGATAGTAGTAATATCCCTTATATTAAATATTCTCCCATGGCTCTGGAATGTGTAGCGAATAGCTATGCCTTAACAAATACCTTCCCCAGCATCTTCTTTTTCCCTTCTTCTGTGTATTCCGAAGCCTTTCCTAGATAATAGTAAAGCAGCGCAAGATTGATTAATAAGAATAGAATGAGTATATAGTTGTTGTAGTTTGCAATCACGCTCATGAACCATGTTGCTTCTACAACATTTAGGCCAATGAGGTATAGGATTGCCATGAGCAATGGCGCCTGGCAGCCGCATGAAACAAGAAAGCTTCCAAAAATGCTTGCAAGCATGGAGTAAATGCTCCCAGCGTATCCGCTAGGCTTTGAGGATTTCCTTACTATGAATGTTGCAACAACCAAGACCATTGAGGAAGAAAGAATCAAAAGAAAAACCAGCAACTCGGAAAGCGCAGTGACTAGCATTACCTTGTTTGCGCTTGTTATTGCGAGGTATATTAGGGAATAGGTGATAAAGCCCAGTGCAAGCTCGGCCAGATAGAATTTTGCCCTAAATATTGTTTTGTAGGTTTGTATTCTTACTCCCATGATGTCATTGATAATGGCTTATGCTTTCAATCTTTTGGATTGCAGGCAGAGAGCATATAGGCGCTGCATTGTTTATAGAGGCACATGTCATTGCTATATATAGGTCTGCTGCTGCATATTCGCGCCATGCAAACTTGTTTGAAGGATTGGCGAGCTGGGCAAGCACCTGTTCATGGGTCATATATTCTAGAGGCACTGGTGGCTGCGTAGGGTTGACATCGCCTAAATCAACAGCATCTGCACCCGGCACAACAAACTTTCCCCATATTGTATATGGAGTGCCTTGGAAGTTATTTAGGCTTGAAATGAGCTGTAGTGCTGCCACATAAGGCGCGCTACCTGTTGACTGGGCTTTTGAAATGAAGTAAGAGAGTGGCTGCATCGCAAACCCATCCTTTATCTGGGAAGAATAATCTATTGCAATAAAGTTTATGTAATTGCTATTGTAGAAAGCGCCGAAATCTGCTGCACCTGAAGAATTGTACTCTGCAGGGGCCCAATAAATTGTTGGTAGGTCAAAATCGCTGAATGAGCTGTAGCCCTTAAACAAGGCGCCGAATTTTCCAAATCTGCCTAACGCAAGGGCCATTGCCCATTTGTTTTCACTGCAATAGAGGCATGATATTGAGCCAAGATATATTACAGAAGGCTTGCCGTTTACTATAAGCATCGGTGCAAGCGAAGGCTGGACTCCAACGCCATCTATTGAGCCGTTCAAGAGCATCATGCCAGCTTGCTCAAAATATGAGTCTGAAGCATTGTTGAATACAGCAAGCTCGCTTGAATTAAGCGGCGCATTTATGTTAGTGAGCCTCGAACCAAAGCTTTGGTTTTCAGTAATCACCGGGGCATCAGGAAGGCTCATGCTCGGGGTTATAAGCGTGCCGTTTACAATGATAGGTGCGAGCTTTGAAGTATTGGCAGAAGTGGTGGGAATAGTGGTTGTGGCTCCAGTAGGCGCGCTGCTTACCTTGGGCATAGAGAGAATGGCAAATGCTCCAATCAATATTGCTACCAGCCCCACAGCAAGCGCAAACCACGATACCAATTTAAGCGATTTAAGCACTTTTTCTATCTTTTCCTCCTCCTTTCTTTCTTCTTTTACCTCTTCAGCAATGTTTACTTTTCCGCTGGCCATTAAGACACCATTTTAAGATATCTTATCTTTGAATAAGTATTTAAGGTTACCTGAATATTTGATATTAACAACTTAACAATTTAATAATAAGCTAAACCTGCAGGTGGTATTGTGTACCAAACCACATTCATGGAAGAAAAGCAAAAGCTTGATGTCGGTTATGCAGATGCGCATTGCCACCTCAACCTATTCGCAGAGCCGATGAAGATCATTGAGAAGTCACTCGAAAATGGCGTGGAGCTGATTGTCACAGCAGGAGGAAGCAGAAAAGACAATATAGAAATTCAAAGTATAGTAGGCAAAAATGTATTTGGGGTAGTTGGCATAGATCCAGAACACATCGAAGACCATGAGGGAATTCAAGAGCTAAAGGGCTTTGTAGAGGGGAACAAAAATATAATTGGCATCGGAGAGATAGGGCTTGATATAAAAGCGGCAAAAAGCGAAGAGCATTACGAAAAAGAGAAGGAGCTATTTGAAAAGCAGCTCGAGATAGCTGAAGAGCTTGACGTGCCCATTGTAATCCACTCGCGCGGAGCGCTTGATGATGTGCTTGAGATGCTTAAGGATTTCAAGCTTAGGGCAATGTTCCATTTCTTTGAAGGGGATGAAAACGATGTTGAAAAGATTAAGAATTATATTATCTCAATCCCTCCTGTCGAAACAAGCAAAAGAAGAAGGGCTTTGCAGAGGATAGGCTTAGAAAGTATAGTGCTTGAAACAGATTCGCCGATAGTAGGCAAAGATCCAATAGATGTCAAGAAATCAGCTTCCATAGTTGCAAAAGTGAAAGGTTTAAGCATTGAAGAGGTTGCAAGTGCAACAAATGAAAATCTAAGAAAATTTTTTTATATATAAGAGTGTTTTTATATTTGGTAGTCTAATGATTAGTTAAGGGCCCGTAGCTCAGCTTGGACAGAGCAGCAGCCTTCTAAGCTGACGGTCGTGGGTTCAAAATGTATATGGAAATCCCGCCGGGCCCGATTAAAGGTGGTTTTTATGAAAAACCAAAAGAAGTATGATGAGACAATAGCACAGATCAAACAGCAGATAGATCTTTTATTGAATGACAATAGCGTGCCGAGAAATGTCAAGAACGCACTTCAGGATGCAAAGAGTGAGCTTGATAGGGAAGAGAGTTATGCTGTAAAGGCTTCAAGCGCAACATATAAGATTGATGAGGTGAGCAATGATATAAACCTGCCACCTTATGCAAGGACTATCATCTGGAATATTTTAAGTCTTCTTGAGTCTATAAAAGATTAAAGGCAGGAAGATGTCAAAGCTAAGGAGGAGTGTAACATTTCTCCAGGCACTATCAATAAATGTTAGTGCAATA
>JBAMLI010000099.1:0-2131 GCA_039793645.1 archaeon | reverse complement strand
ATATCATTCTATCTTTGCCACCTCCCCCTCTTTTTGCACAACCTTAACCCTTAAACCGCAGGATGGACACTTTGCGATATTTAGATTCCCAGTGTATATCCACTCATAACCACAACGTGGACATTTAAGCGGAATCCCCTCTTTCTCTTTCCCTGTAGAAGTATAGGTCTTGCTGATCTTCTTTGATTCTTTATTCTCTATCTCTTTCTTGAAGTCAGAATACTTTTTCGCCAGTATGGATGACTTCTTGTTTTCATATGCTTCCAGCAAGGTTTTTTCAGCAAGATTAAATGTCACGTATTTCAGTTTGATATTCCTGTGGTTGTATGTAATGATGGGATATTTCTGAAGTAGCTCACCTTCTTTCGTAAATTCTTGTAGAAATATCTTGAATTTACCATAGTTCTTATATACTTTCCCTGTGCCCTCATCGATCTTTGAACTCTCTGCCATAAAAATGAATTTAACGAGTGTCCTTGTCTGCTTCTCTATGAATGTAGCTGAAGGCACTGTAAATATGATCACATGGTTAAGGTATCTCATGGATTGAGATAGTTTTCCCATGATTTTGGCCTGTTGTGTCTGCCATTCCCTTGCGTTTATATCCACCCCAGCATCATCAAATACGATTGCCGACCCCTTCGGCAAAAACTTCTGGATTTTTTCACCCGTCTTTGGATCCGTTTCTTCCTTCATGAAAACATCCATGAACTCTTCTACGGAGAATACCACCCTATCAACATTGAACGTTGGATCTACGGAACTTGCAAGGGATAATGCTCCGTATGATTTCCCAGACCCAGGAGGACCTATGAAAAATATTATGTCATTCTTATTGTTGTAGATATCCCTCTTTATTGCGTTCACAACAAAATTATGCAGTTTTTGTGATGTTTCCTCATTCATCTCATCTATCAGTTTTTCTATTAAATTGTTTATCTCATCATTGCTCATCTCTGAGATATCGTATGAATCTGGGAACAGGGATGGGTAGACCTCGCTACCCACATACTCACTTACAACAGGGAAAACCTCCTGGTACTTATGCTGGACAAGGCTGTATAGTTTCATTTCAGCGTTCAGTATCCTCCTGAGGTATTCCCCCTCGTCCATGATCTTTTCAATCTCCCCTATTTCGTTGAATATTTTTGCATAATCCCCGATCCATGCTATATCATTGGGGTTATCCCTGGCAAAATACGGCCTCAATGCTGAGATCATTTTCATAAGGTCCTTCATGATTTTATCCGCCCTTTCCCTCGTAAAGCCCTTCTGCGTAAAAGCCTCCGTAAGCTCCCAGTTCAGGGATTTCAGGATATCATCGATTGGCGGGGGTCCATTGGTCATTTTTCTCCCTCCTTCTCTTCTTCATCCTCCACATCCCTCTCTATCTCTGCTGGATTCAGCTGAATTGCGAGTATTTCCTCAGGCCTGAGCATTTCCTTTTGCGATACCCTGGGATACCTGTAATCCCTGTCATTGATCTTCATAAAAAGCTCTACCTTGTGCCTGTAGTACAGATCATTTTTCAGTTCAGGATCAAACATCTCCAGTTCTTTCATTAATGAATGCACATCCCAGTTCGATACATCCATGAAAAATGAGGATCCCATCTGAGAATAGTCATAGAACGGATTCCCCTGCGCTTGAGGTATGCGGAATTCTTTCCATGAATCATCGTTTATCAGCATTCTCCTTTTTATAATTCCTCTAACTTCTTTATGCTCTTCTTCACTTGATTCATTTTCTTTGTTTTCTTCGTTTTCTTCAATGATTTCATTTTCATCCTTTTCTTGAAATTCTTCATCAGCAAATCCTGAATACCATTTAAGAGGTAGGATTATGGAAAGCAGGAGCATTATTACACCTGAGATTATTATAAAGACAGAATTCACTTTGAACGATGATATATGAAACATAATTTCAAGAAAGGCAATAATACCAATGAAAATTATAGAACCTGTAATTGCAATTCTTATTTTTTTGGGAATATGCCTTCTATGTTTTACTATTTCCTTTTTCTCTTCTTCCTCTTTCTCCTCCTCTTTCGTTATATTAGGTTGTTTTATCTCTGCCTGTTTTTCACTTTTTTCTTGTAATTCTTTTCCCTCATTTTCCTGAGGTTTTTCTG
>JBAMLI010000098.1:0-2228 GCA_039793645.1 archaeon | reverse complement strand
AATTTGACGTTGCTTGGCACGCCGTTGTTGCCGTTGCCGCTGTAGTCGTTGGCGTTGCCGTTTAATGGCCACCAGCCAACAAGGTGCTGCAGGTCTATAGGCGCACCACCTATGCCAAATTGAATAGTGTAACGGAAGATTCGTAAAAAGTGTTATGTTCTAAATGATAGAAAGTATTTTCAACACCATTATCTTTAATCCTCCGTATCTACCTGATGAAGGGAAAGAGATAGATATAGCACTTGACGGCGGCCCAAACGGGAGAAGGTACATAGATAAATTCATCTTGAAATACAAAAAATACATCGAGAAGGATTATGTTGTGCTGTTGCTTGAAAGTTCGCTGGACAATTACAGCCAAGACTTGAAAAAAGGCTTTGAAATCACTGCTTCTGAAAGGTTCTTCTTCGAAGAGCTTGTGGTGCTTAAGATTGTAGATAGAAAGCCTTAATTATTTTTGCTTCCAATACTTATGATTTAATGGAACCAGGGGAGATAATAGAAGAATTCGTTGCCAAAGACGGCAGGAAGTTTACTCTTAGGGCACCGGAGATTTCTGACACAAAAGGATATTTGTCTTTCATAAATGCACTTGTAGAAGAAGACGCTCCGATAATGCTAAATCTTAAACAGGACTACATGTCTGAAGTGGCATATGTTGAAAGCAAGATACGTAATATGCTCAACGGCTCTGAGATACCAGTCGTGGCAACATTTGAAGGGAGAATTGCAGGGGATGCGAGCATATTAAGGAAGAACGGAAGGGAGAGAGATAATGGTGTCCTTGGCATAGCAATAGCAAAAGATTTCAGGAACATAGGATTAGGTGGCAAAATGATAAGTCTTTTGCTTGAGATTGCCAAAAAGAACAGAATGAGAATGGTAGAGCTAGCAGTTTATGCAAACAATCCAGGGGCAATCCACCTATACAAAAAGCTTGGCTTTGCAGAAATTGGAAAGCTTCCGAAAGCAGGCTTATTTGGCAGCAATTATGTTGATGAAATATTGATGGTAAAGGAGCTATGAAATGCTATGTTGGCACATCTAGTTGGATGTACTCTTGGAACAGAGAGGGTACGTTGGACTGGTACATGAGGGAAAGATGCTCAATGCCATAGAGCTCAATGCGAGCTTTTATAGGTTCCCCTTTCCAAACCAGGTCAAGGGCTGGAGTGCAAAAGGCAATTCGCTTACTTGGGTTATAAAGATAAACAGACTCATAACCCATACGCACATGCTAAATGAAAAAGCTATAGAGCTTTTTCAGCAGGTTCCTGGAGCTCTTCAAGCCTCTTGACCAGCCCATAGCGCTATACTTGCTGTAGATGCCCCCAAAGTTTACTACAAACATGGAGCAAAGATTTGTCGACTTTGCAAAGAGATCCAATGAAAAGAAGCTCGCTGTCGAGTTCAGGCACGAGGGCTGGTATTCTTTCGACTTTTCAAGGCTCGATTTCGGTGGCGTTGTTGTCACGCCTGATTCTCCAGAGATAAACCACATGGCATAAAAAAGAACAATATTGTTTATCTCCACTTCCATGGCAGGCGCTTTTGGTATGCCTACAAATACAGCATAAGAGAACTTGATGAGTAGCGGAAAGGGCAAAGGCGCTCTCCTCTTCAAAAATATTTGCATTTTTCAATAACAACCATGACATGCTTGCCAACGCAAGGGAATTTATGCAATGCTTGAGCGTTGAACAGTGGCAGAAAAGTAATTTATTACTTCCATACTAAATGGCATTATGCTCAAGATAGGGTTTTCATTATCGGCAACAATTGCTTTGTATGTATTGCTGATGCTTACTCTTTACTTCACTTCAGGTATTGAAAACATTTTTTGAGGCTCTTGATTATTTTGCCATATTTTTGTTTCTTGCATCTGCGATAATAGCAATAAGCAACATACAGAGGAGTTATGAAAACACGAGGTCCATGCTTTTCATAGTGCTTGGAATTATGCTTATTGCACTATCTATATTATCATATACTGCTTTTGGTATTCTTATACTATGGCATATAAGATATACTGACATGGCATTCTTCGCTTCGATGCTTGTTGCTTCTGTATATGCATTTAGCAGATCAAAGCGCAAGATAGATATGACTAACAAACGTCTTTTGGGTATGTGGAGTAATTAACTTTACAAAATTTAGTACTTACCGCATCGCGTAGTTGACCAACTGTGAAAAGTTTTGGGGTTGCTGCTAATCGACTGTAAAGTGTG
>JBAMLI010000097.1:0-17598 GCA_039793645.1 archaeon | reverse complement strand
CGAATATTATGACACTACCCTACTTTAATAGAACCATAACAAATAAATATGAGTTCACCTATAAAATTAATTAGAGCCATATAGGCTCGAGGAGTGGGGAAGATGGGTGAAGACGAAATAGGGGGGATAGATAAAGTTGGCTGTAGTGGAAAGATCGCAGAGGCAATAGCGAAAAAGCAGTGCGTTGCTGATGGAAGAATATATGACACAAAAGACGCCGAGAGCAGAGATCTTGCATATATAGCGCAGAACACATGCATGGTGTGCGGGAAGAGGTTCAAAAAAGACGAGATAAGAATAAAACCGCCAGCTTTTGTGCAGGAGAAAGATCTCTATGTGCAGAATGGCATAGTAGTCGAGAGATACATCTGCACAACATGCTATGAGACAATGAGATCAAGCGAAAGGGAGAGAATAAAGAGCGACTATCTGGAAGAGCGCGTAGAAAGGAATAAGATCATAGATTCTCTCGTAAGAAGGATGCTCAAAGAAAAGGTATAAAAACAAGATTACATAGCAAGTAGCAAGTAGGGCATCCTTCCCTCTTCCCTGCCTATATTCCACTAATCCTTTATTCAATCCTTTTCTTTTAAGGCTGATTTGTCAAAATTTTTTGCATCTACAACAATCATGGTATGGTTGTTGTCGTAGCCTATTGCCTTTTTGAATACTTCTGAATCTATTGTTATTGTGCTGTCAGAATATGGGTCGTTTATATAAAATCCGTCTTTGTCGTAGCCCTTTACTACAACCCAGTGCGGGGATGACTCCAGATATGGGTTTATTATCTTGCCATCAATAAGCACAATAGGTATGTGCTTTGCAGAGAGCGCCTTTTTTATTGTATTGGTTGTTACAGGTGCTATTTCCTCCTCAATGTTCATATTCTTGGCCTTTTCTCTTATCTCATTGAATGAAGCGGCAAGTGTATCAAGGTTTATATTCTCATATACAGCAAGCTTCCTCTCATATCCTTCATCCTTCATATTGCTTATTATGCCAACTTTGGCACCACGCTTTGCAAGGGCATACGCCAAGCCATACCTTGAACCATGCCATACGCTCCCGTTCACAGCTTCTTGCCATATATTATACTCATGCTCCTTCTTTAGCTTGAAATTAGGATTGATATACTTGAGCACCATCATTGCGCTCGCGGCAGAGCTTGTGAATTCCTCTGTCTGTGGATAGTGTGGAAGGTCAAACATTACACCCTCTTTTATGCTCGCTTTCTTGATCTTGTCTATGATGCTGCCCCTTCTTGCCTTGCTTGCTTTCGCATTAGCCTTTTTCTTTTTTGTAGAATTTGAAACCTTAACCATAGCATCACCTTTGAAAATGTGCAGGGGAGGAGATTTATTCACAAGATTGAACTCCTGTAGGCCTAAGCCAGTAGATCTTGAGTCTACCGCGTTTGACCAGGCTCCGCCACCCCTGCGCATTATCCATTATAAACATTTTTATATAAAAACCTTTCAATTTAAGATTGTCATTTTTGATATTTATTTGTTTGCATTGCTAAATATAATTGTCAATTGATATTTGTTTTGCTTATTTATAATGCTTTCTTTAATTTTGTTTATAAAAATTAATTGGGTGAAAGCGTGGATGAGCTGATTAAAAAAATAAGCGACGTAAAATTCGTCATAGAGGAAGACAAAAGCCGCGGGATGAATACAGGTGTAACGCTTTACTCCACAGAGGAGATGCTTAAAGATGCAAGAAAGGATAGAACAATAGAGCAGGCTATCAATGCCACCACCCTACCGGGAATAGTAGGAAATGTCATGCTGATGCCAGACATGCACGAAGGATATGGGTTCCCTGTTGGGGGCGTTGCAGCCTTTGATGCAGAAAGCGGCATAATCTCACCTGGCGCCATAGGGTTTGACATAAACTGCGGCGTGCGACTCATAAAAACCAATCTAACCGAAAAGGAAGTAAGGCCTAAGCTTAAGCAGCTTATGGATAGGCTGTTTGTAAATGTGCCGAGTGGCGTGGGAAGCAGGATAAAGCTTGGGTTCTCAAAAGACGATTTGAAGAAGATTGCAGAAGGAGGGGCAGAATATGTGATAGAAAAAGGATACGGTTACAAGGACGATATAGAAAGTATAGAAGAAAATGGCCATATGCAAAGGGCTGACTTTTCAAAGGTAAGCAATATGGCAAAATCCAGGGGAATAGATGAGCTTGGAACACTTGGCGCAGGGAACCATTTCTTGGAGGTGCAAAAAGTAGAAAAAATATTTGACGAAGAGAGAGCCAAGGCATATGGGCTTTTTGAGGGTCAAATAGTAGTTATGGTGCATACTGGATCTAGGGGTTTTGGGCATCAAATCTGCAGCGATTACCTAAAGATCCTTGTTGAATACCAGCGCAAAAACAACATAAAGATAGTCGACCCTGAGCTTAGTTATGCAAGGATAGGAAGCAAGGAAGCTGATGATTACTTAGACGCAATGGGTTGCGCGGTCAACTATGCATTTGCAAACAGGCAGATAATTACCAATTCGATAAGAAAGAGTTTTGAAGAGGTTTTTGGAAAGAGCGCAGATTCCTTGGGGATGGAAATTTTGTATGATGTAGCGCACAATATAGCAAAGCTAGAAGAGCATACATTCGAAGGAAAGAGGGTGAAAGTATATGTGCATAGGAAAGGAGCTACACGAGCATTTGCAAAAGGCAGGGAAGAAGTACCTAAGAAATATAGGCATATAGGGCAACCTGTCCTCATACCAGGTAGCATGGGCACTGCAAGCTATGTTCTTGCAGGTTTAGACGGGGCAATGGAAGAAACATTTGGCTCTACATGTCATGGCTCAGGGAGGGTTATGTCGAGGCACCAAGCAATAAGGGAGATACCTGCTTCAAAGACATTTAACTCACTTGAAAGCAAGAATATAGAGGTAAGAGTAAGGACTAAGAAGTTAATAAGCGAAGAGGCAGAGTGGGCTTATAAAAATGTGGACAGCGTGGTGAAGGTTGTCGAAAGAGCAGGGCTTTCTAAAATCGTCTCAAGAAACCTGCCTATAGGAGTTGCGAAGGGTTAAGCCTAAGGCAAATGGGTTCATTCAAAGGTTTTAATCTTTTTGAGCAAAATTGAAGAATGAGGCATGCTAATTGTGTTCTTTTCTAGAAAGGAAAGGATATCTATTGCTTTGTTTAGCTTGCCCGTCTTCGCATATAATCTCCCAAGCTCGAAATATCCTGCAACTTCGCCACTTTTTATTAGAGCCTCTGCATAAGCATGAGCTTTCTTGTCCCCGATTTCAATTGCATATAGCATTTTTGCAAATTGAGCAGCAATTGAGTTCGTGCCTTCAAGTGCTTCCAAATGCTTATGCGCTTTGCCAAATTCATGGAGCGCAATTTCCGCTAAAAATGCAATATAATCCAAAGGTTGGCTTGATGCAACATTTTTTTCGCATGCAGCAAGTGCATCGTAAAGGAGCAGCTTTGCCTTTGAATAGAGAGCATGCGCTTCTTCTTCATTTTTTGCATTGTCTTCCATAAATCCCCCAAGGGCATAGTTTTTCTTAGTGTACTTTATGTCTGACATCTTCAAGTAAAGGATCGCCAAGCCATACGTATGTGCAGGATCGCCTTTTGCTGAAACCATGCTTTCTAAACTGCTTAGGTCGTATTCTTTAAGCTGCGAAATAGAGGCATTCGCCTTTTTAAGCTCATCAAAAAGCGGGTCTCCAGCGATCTCGCTTTCGCCTTTGTCCACCAATAGGTTGCAAAATGTGCATATTGCACCATTTTGCCCATATGAATAAAAAACATTGCCGCAATATGGGCATGCATATTCAAATTGTGGCTTTTGAATGCCTTCGTCAAGCGATTTTTTCATCGAATCATCTATTGAATTTTTAAAATTTAAACCTTATACCTTCTCAAAAACTGCAAACAGGTGCTTTTTGTGGAATGGCTCGAGCTTTACTCTTTCTTTGAGCCTAAAGCTCTTCGCTACCTTATTTATAAATTCTTCATAAATTTCGCTTGGGCTTTTTGCTGTGCTTATACTCTGGGATTTTATGGCTACATATGCAAATCCTCCTTTTCTCAGCATCTTTCCATTTGCAAGCAGTATGTCCGCTTGGTCTCTTGATGAGACATCCTCATATATCGCATCGACTGTTCCAACATCGTCTTCATATGCAGATATGTTCCTTGCATCTGCAAGTATTGGGATCATGTTGCTCCTTTTTTCGCAAACCTTTATTAAGTCCCTCATGCTCCTTTCTGAAATTTCTACGCAGAAGACAACACCGTCTTTTCCTATTATATCGCTCACATGGCTGCAGGTGGTGCCATTTGCAGCACCCAGATAAAGCACATGCGATCCTTTTTTAATATATAATTCTTTCAACCCGTTGATTATGGCAGCTGCAAGTTTGCTCCTATATGGGTTCCACATCCGATACTCGAAATCCCCAATTCTTATGAGCTCCTCCCCGTATACAGCTTTTCCAGGTGCAAGATTTAGTGTTGCTATCTTTGAGTTGATTCTGAATACATTTTCGAAAATTTCATCCACTTTCCCCTCCATTGCAGCACCGTTAAATGCAATCCAGCCAATCAACCAGCAGGTTAATTATAAATTCTCTATCTTTTAATTAATATATGTTGCTGTAGGTGGCTGGTTTAATGCTTGAAAATGCTGCAATCCTGAAATTTTTGTTTGATACAATAGAGATCGGCAAGAAATGGCCTGAGCAGAAGGAGCTTTCTGAAAAATTTGTAGAAAATCTGAAGGTAGTGTTTGGATTTGACCAAATACTGATAAAAGAGGTGGGCCCAAACAGGGAAGGGCTCACCCCCTCAGAAGAGTATGCAATAAACACTGGAAATATGTACGTAGACAATAGGCTGAGCAACTACTCTGCTTTTCCAGAACTTATAAACTACTACAATTCTGGATACAAGAGCATAGCAATCTTTCCAATCTCAGCCGATAGCAAGCCTATGGGCGTGCTTATACTGCTTTCCAAAAGCGAGGAGAAATTTAGCCAAGAAATTTTGAATGCGCTTTCGCTTGGCGCTTATATCTTTAGCCACCAACTAGCGAGCAGATCAGAGCGCGAGAGGGCAAAAAGCCTTGCCAAGTACTTCGATGCATCATTCGGGGCTGTTGTGCCGCAAATGCTTGTTGAAACAAGCGGAAAAATAGTGAAAGTAAACAAGAGTATGCTTATCCTTTTCTCAAAGAACCAGAATGATTTTGTGGGGAGAAATGTCAGCGAGTTTTTCAGCATAGATGGAAATATGCTCGCAACGCTCAGCAGAGGGCTAACTGCAGAGGTAAGCTCGTCAAATGGGCGTAGCTTCGTTGTTTCTACAAATATGATAAGCAATAAGTTAATGCACGCTATTTTTATCGAAACTACTGAGAAGAAGGAGCTTAGCAGGAGGCTGAATGCAATAGCAGGCAGTTCCCTTGAATTTGTATTTGAGCTTGACAAGGGCGGTAAGGTTGTATGGATAAGTGAGAATGCTGAGAAGGTGGTGCCACAAGCTAGCCTTATGCTTGGCAGGAAGCTTATTGACCTTGTAGCTGAGAAGGACAAGCTGAATGAAGGCATGCAAAAGCAATCATTCTCTGATTCATTTACGCTTAGCTTGGGCAACAACATATCAAACGAAGTAGTGCTTTCTATAAGCAAGGTCGGCGATGATTATGTTGGTATAGTGGCAGACAACAAGCTTGAAAAATATGCTGAATCTCTAAGCTCAAACTTCAACGAGCTTTTGCAAAACACCAGTGATTTGGTGCTGATAGTTGATGAGCTTGGCTATATAAAAGAGATAAACCATAGTGCTGAGGAGCTACTGGGCTATAGGAAAAGTGAAATTTTTGGAGCCGAGATATTCAATTTTTACGATGATGAAGGAAGGGAAGGGCTTCGGAAGGCAATTGAGATAGCTAGGCGCGATGGGATTGTAAGGAACCTTTTTGCAAACCTCATTTCAAAAGGAGGCGAAGCAGTTCCTTCTTATCAAACAGTTAGCAGTCTTGTCGACAAGTCTGGCAAGCTTGTAGGATACATGATATTGGGCCGAGAGCTCCTGACAAAAAGAAGGATAGAGGAGCTTGAGGAAATGCTTGCAGAGGCGAAAAGAAACGAGGAAAGGTTTAGAGGGGAAAGTGATCTTAAAACGCAGTTCATATACAACATCTCGCATGAGCTAAAGACACCAATAACAAACATAAAAGGTTTCTCTTCTCTTCTTCAAAAAGGAGATTTTGGAGAGCTAAACAGCGAGCAAAAGGAGTATGTAAAAATTATTCTAGACGAAAGCGAAAGGCTGATGCAGCTCATACAGCAAATACTTGATGTGGCGAAGCTTTCATCAGGAAAGATAAAGCTTGACCTCCAGGAGGTGAATTTTTCAAAGCTCGCAGAGAATCCAAGCATAAAAGCACTTGAGGAAGTTGCCACAAACAAAGGGCTTGCATTTTCATGGACTGTAGATTACAACGTTCCAGAAGTCATAGCAGATCCTAATAGGCTCATACAAGTGTTTGTTAACCTTATAAGCAATGCAATAAAATTCACAGAGCATGGAAGTATAAGCGTAAAAATTTACAGGAAAGGCAAAAATGTGAGGGTTGAAGTAAGCGATACTGGAATAGGAATAAGCAAGGAGGATCAGAGAAAGCTTTTCAGAAAGTTCTACCAAGTTCAAAAGAAGGGCTTGACAAAGCAGGAAGGAGCAGGCACTGGTTTGGGGCTATCTATAGCAAAAGAAATAATAGCTCTCCACAAGGGCAGGATAGGTGTAAATTCAGAACTAGGAAAAGGGAGCACCTTCTGGTTCACAATACCAATAGACCTCAAAAAGAAGAAAGAGCAGGCTTAATATCATTATTTGTGCGGGATGTAAGGCATATAAGCCCCACAGAAATTGTTAATGCTGCTTTGGAAGGCGTATATCTGTTGCACCATAGTGAGGTTCATGTATTTGAATGGGCCGTCAAAAGTCACATTGAGCAAAATAGGCGATGGGGAGAGGCCTACCTTAAGCTTCAGCAGCGGCGAAGTATAAATTTTTGCTGGCGTAACCCCTATGTAAGTTACAAGATACGTGCTGTTGCCTAACTGTGAGACTGTTATGTTGATGTTTCTTGGCACCGAAACGGTTATGTTGTAAAATGAATTCGGCCCTGTTGCCTTCATCCCTTCAAGCGTCTGGAATGTGGCGTTGTATACGCTTGCATTGCAAACCCTGTCTTTGTAATAGAGCATATTAAAGTTGTTCATTAAAATGCCAGGCGCTGTTGTATTTACAAATTCCATTATCTTTTGCAGAGGTATAACATTAGACTGGTTTATGGTTGTAGTGGTAATTGTAGAGGTAGTGGTGGTTGAGGTAGTGTAGACTACTGACACATTGCTTCCCGTATAGAGTATATTCTCGTAGAAAGTTGACGGTTGAAGTATATTTATGTAACCACTCACTTTTATCCCAAGGCTAGGTTCTAGCGGAGTAATCTCAAGGTTTGCGCCATTTGAACTCGACGATATAAGGCGTAGATGCACATCAGATGCTCCTGACAGCGAGCTGCTTACATTTGCAGATCCATTTATTGGAAGATAAACTGAGACTACAGGGTAAGCCAAGACGGGGGTTTTTGTTATATAAATTACTGCAAATTTATCTGTCACATTTTTAAGATAAAGGGCAAAAGTGCTTGCGGAGTAAGGGATTTTATACATGACAATGCCATTTGCGTTTAAGTATATTTTTGTAGTTTGGCTTATGTATTTTGTCTCAGAAGATGATGAGGACACAGCAAGTACTGCGCCGATAAGTATTGCCAGCAACAAGATTGCAATCGCCAATCTATGGCTCTTCTTCTTACCTTTCTTATAAGTTGGGACCATAAAACTCATTTTAAATTAGCCTGAATATAGATTTAAATTTATCCATTAGGCAAAGCAAGCATACGCTATCCACTCCAAAGAGCGAAAGAATATTATATTTTTTATATGCTATAGAATCAAAGGCGATCATATGAATACTAAAGATCTGAAGTCTGAACTTATTTCTATTATAAATGAAAGGCAGCAGATAACTTACAATGAGCTTTATAATCTAGCATCCTCCAAAAACGCAAGCGAGGAAGAGCTCAAGGATGCGCTTCAAAAGTTAGAGAACATGGGCGCCATTGCTTCAAGAAAAAGCGGCGGCGTGCTTACTTACTATATCCTCCAGGAAGAGCCGCAACTGAGGAAGATACTCATCGTAGAAGACGACAAAAACATAAACAAACTTATGACCCTTTCTGTTGGAAAAGGATTCGAAATAAGGAACGCATATGATGGAAACGAGGCACTCAAAATGATAAAGGAGGATAAGCCTGATCTTGTTATACTTGACCTTATGCTTCCAGGAGTTGATGGGCTTGAGATCTGCCAGAGGGTAAAGAAAGACCCTAATTTGAAAGACATAATTGTCATAATAGTAAGCGCGATGGACGCAACCTCAAACAGATTTAAGGGCATAAAATATGGCGCAGATTACTACATTAAGAAGCCTTTCGATCCCGAAGAGCTCAGGAGCCTTGTTACTATATTTCTTAGAAAGAAGGGGAGGAGGTTTGACCCTCTGATAGATCTTCCTAATGAAGAAAAGATCTCAGAAGCTGTAGAAAAAGCTCTACAAAGCGAGTATGAGATAGGCAGAATAAAGGTCAATGGTCTTGCTAATTTTGCAATTTCTTTCGGTGCAAATGCTGGAATGACGATATTGAGGCTTGTTTCGCAGCTCCTCCAAGACAAGGTGAAAGAAGTAAAGGGGGAAGCATTTGTGGGCTTTCTTGACAGTGACGACTTTATAATTGCTGGAAGAAGCGACGCAGTAAAGAAGGTCGTAGAAGGCTTGAAGGAAGAGTTTGATGCAGTGCTCCCATTCATATACCAAAACGAAGGCTACAAGCCGATAGAGCTTGGAATAGAAGATATATACAATGCAGAGAAGCCTAGCCTCTCAATACTCTATACCACAATAGAAAGAAAAGTCCTCATGGAGAAGAGGGCCGAGATTCTCAAGAACAAAGGCAAGGAAAGTGGAGGAAAGGATATAGGGTCATATACTTACGAGGAGCTTAGGAGGATGCTTGGAAGCGATAATCTAGACATAACAATAACAAGGGATCCGAATGGCGGTGTAAAGCTCTCTGTCGGAAAATCCCCTGAATCTGCTGGCGAAGACAACAGAAACGAAAAGGACAAAGACAACAAGATCGACTCTATTTAAGTTGTTATGCAACAACGTCTTCGAGCAGCTCTATATACGGCGGCTCAGAAGAAATGCTTATCTTGGCATTGAGGGGTATGAGCGTCTGTTCATCTCCATGCCCAAATGGGAAGCCGTATAGGGATGGCTTGTTTGCAATGCCCATATGGTATTCTACAATCTCCTCAATAACCGGGGTGGCATCTTCAGTTTTAGGTATGTCTGTAAAGTCGCCAAAAACAAAGCCTTCAAAATCATTCAGTAAGCCTGCTAGCTCAAGGGTAGCAAAATAACGGTCAATGTCCCAAGCAGTTGTACTCACGTCTTCAAGGAAGAGAATCTTTCCTTTGACATCCTTCAAATATTTGGTGCCCACAAGCGATGCAATAAGCGAGAAGTTTGTGCCCATGCTTATCCCTGTAGCTTTGCCGCTGACAACATATTTTATAAGCCTTTCAATCGGCGGGCTTACATCTCTGTTCTCCCCTTTGAGCATGCCTATATAAGTTTTGAAGATAGGCTTCCTCATTTCATCCACATCAGTGCCAGGCATAGGGCCGTGAAATGTTATAAGATGAGAAAAATTGTTTATTGCTACATGAAGAGCCGTTATATCGCTGTATCCCATGAATATCTTTGGATGCTCCTTTATGACATCAAAATCGAGATAAGGAAGTATCCTCATTGCCCCGTATCCCCCTCTCCCGCAGAAAATAGCATCTACTGTGTCATCTTTGAATGCGTCCATAAGTTCGCTTGCCCTGTCCTTGTCAGGCGCAGACAGGTATGATACTTGGGCAAGCCTCTTTATGTTTTTTCCAAGGCTTACTTTAAATCCCAGATGCTTGAGGATCTCTATACCTTTTGAAAGGTCTTTAATATCTGGCGCCCAAGCAGGAGCAACTATCCTTATATTGCTTCCTTCCTTTAGCTTCGGTGGTTTTATTATGCTGTACATAAAAAGAAATTACCAACTAACTTATTTATCTCTTTCTTCTTTTTCATTTCTTTTTCGCTTTCTTTCCCTTGCATCTCTTCTTTGCTTTCTTAATCTTTACCTCTGCCTTAGGTCTAGCCGCTTTAACCTTTTTCCTTTGCCTTTCTTCATTTTTCCTTTGTGCAAAGCCTTCATTTTCGCTTATCAAATCATAAGCATGACTTGCCTCCGCAGGTCTGTCCTCGCCAGCGCTTTCAAGTAATGCCTGCCCTTCTATATTCCCTCTCTCAACTATCTTGTTTATATCTTGCGTTCTTTTGAACTGCTCAAGCTTCTTTTTGAGGTCTTTCTTCGCCATACTCCCAAGCCTCTAGGATTATATATTTAATTGGTATAATTTATATAGTTTGCTATCTAATTCTCGCAGAATGAGAGTATGATAGAGTATGCTGAGCATTTTACAAAGGAAGATAGCCTTGCAGCCCTCAACCCTAAAATAAGGAAGTGGTTTGAGGAGCATTTCAAGGAGCTTACACCTCCGCAGTATTACTCATTCAAGCTTATACGCTCTGGCAAAAATGTGCTTATAACCGCACCTACCGGAAGCGGCAAGACGTTCTCTGCGTTTATGGCCATATTAAGCGACCTCATGGACCTTGCAGATTCAGGCAAGCTTGAGGAAAAAGTCTACTGCATATATGTATCTCCGCTTAGGGCGCTTAATAATGACATATACAGGAATTTGAGCAGACCGCTCGAAGAGATATATAAAGAATTTGATTCTGATAGAAAGATAACAGTGGGCGTAAGAACTGGGGATACGGAACAAAAGGAGAGGCAGAAGCAGCTAAAGCACCCTCCAAACATACTTGTAACCACTCCAGAAAGCCTTGCAATACTCCTCAATTCAAGCAAGTTTTCAGAAAGCCTAAGGGATCTAAAATATATAGTCATAGATGAGCTCCATGAGCTTGCAAACAACAAAAGGGGCGTGCACTTATCATTATCTGTAGAAAGGCTTGCTGAACTCTGCGGACATGATTTTATAAGGATAGGCCTGGGCGCAACACTCTACCCTTTAGAAGAAGCTGCCCGCTTTCTTGTAGGATACAACAACAATGAGGAAAGGCACTGTTACATAGTGGACGCAACATGGGACAAGAAGATGGAGTTCACGACCATCTGCCCTGTTAAAGACATAATAAATTCAAGCGATGAGAAAATAGAAAATTCAATCTACAAGATAATTGATGAAATAATCAAGAAAAACAAAACCACACTCATCTTTACCAATACAAGGAGTGGCACGGAGAGGGTAGTATTCAATCTTATGAGAAAGTTCAAATACTCAGAAGAGGAGATAGCTGCGCACCACGGCTCACTTTCGAGGGAAATAAGGCTTGGCGTTGAGGAGATGCTGAAAAAGGGCGAGCTGAAGTGCGTAGTTTCCTCTACAAGCCTTGAGCTTGGGATAGATATCGGTTATATTGACAATGTCGTGCAGCTCGGCTCACCAAAGAGCATCACGAGGGCTGTGCAAAGGATAGGAAGAAGCGGGCACAAGTTTTATGACGTTGCCAAAGGAGAGATAATAGTTGTAAACAGGGACGACCTTGTAGAATGCTCAGTAATGCTGTATAGCGCAAAGAAGAAGCTTCTCGACAAATTTTCAATACCCAAAAATCCGCTTGATGTGCTCGCCCAGCATATAGTTGGCATGTCTCTTACAAAGAAATGGAAGGTTGATGAAGCTTATGCGCTTGTCAGGAATGCCTACCCTTACCATGACCTGCAGAAGAGTGATTTCATATCCTTGCTTGAGTATCTCTCAGGAAGCTATGTGGGGCTTGAAAGCAGGCGCGTATATGGAAAGATATGGTATGATGAAAAGGAAGGCATGTTTGGCAGGAGAGGCAGGTACACAAAGATAATATATTATCTAAATATTGGGACAATACCTGATGAAGTTGCTGTTGATGTTTATGAAGGGAAGAGGTGGATAGGAAGCATAGAAGAGGATTTTCTTGCAAGGCTAAGGCCAGGAGACATATTTGTGCTCGGCGGAAGGCTTTACAAGTTCGAATATGCAAGGGGCATGAGGTGTTTTGTAAGCAAAGCAGAGAGCAAATATCCAACCATACCTCCATGGTTTTCTGAGCAGCTTCCGCTTAGCTATGAGCTTGCAATAGAGATCGGCAAATTCAGAGAAAGGTTTGCAAAGGCCGTAGAAAAGGCTTTGCGGGCAAAAAATATACATATCAAAAGCCTAAGTGCAACAGGCTTGGCCTCAGGTGAAATCAAAAGTATTCTAGACGAGTTGCCTGCAGATGCAAATGCAAAGAATTCAATACTCCAATATTTTGTGGAGCAGATTCTGTTTGCAAAATATGTGCCAAACCACAAATTCATGCTGATAGAGCTTACAAAGGACAAAAGAAGTGGTATAAGCTATGCGATATTTAATTCTCTTTATGGAAGGCGCATAAACGATGCTCTTTCAAGAATATTTGCAATACTCATTGGGGAGCGCTATGGCGAGGACATAGGAGTTATGGTGAGCGACAATGGATTCGTCCTTTCTTCTCCAATAGCCATAGATGAAGATTCGATAAATGAAGCATTCAAGGAGATATTCAATTTGGACACAACTAGATTATTGAAAGAGAATATAAGGAGAACTGAGATGATGAAAAGGAGGTTTAGGCACTGCGCTGCAAGGAGCTTCATGGTATTAAGAAATTACAAAGGGCAGAAAATAAGTGTAAGCAAACAGCAGTTCAACGCACAATCGCTGCTTACGGCAGCAGAAGAGATAAATCCAAATTTCCCAATAATAAAGGAAACTTATAGGGAGATACTAGAAGATGTGATGGATTTGCCTAGGGCAAAAGAGATATTAAAGATGGTTGAAAGCGGAGAGATAAAATATAGGATCATAAAGACCCCTGTGCCTTCTCCATTTTCACACCTTATGCTTACGTTCGGCGAGGCTGACATAGTAATGATGAAAGACAGAAGGAAGAGAATAAAAGAACTTCACAATCAAGTGTTAAAGCTCATAAATAAGGGAATAAGATGATATTGGACGGAGTTGAGATAATAGATGGCACGCCATTGATTTATATAAAAGAGCTTTCTGCCCTTGCGTGCGCCGACTTACATCTAGGCTACGAAGGCGTAATGGCAGAGAATGGCATATTCCTTCCGAAGGCAAATCTAAAGAAGATAAAAGAGGTTCTACATTCAGCAATCTTAGAAAAGAGCCCAAACATGGTTATAATAGATGGTGACATAAAGAATGAATTTTCTAAAGTGCATGTTGAGGAATTCAATGAACTGTATGATTTCGTAAATTTTTTGAAGGAAAGCAAAGTTAATGAGATAGTATTAATAAAAGGCAATCACGACAATTTTGTTGACAGGCTAAAAGGCTCTCTTGGGATAAAGATATATAAGCAAGAGGCACAGTTTGGCAAGTATCTTTTCTTCCACGGAGAGCAGCTTCCAAGCCATACTGATGCAGAATGGGCCATAATGGGGCATGTGCATCCTGCAATATCATTGTACACCTCAATAGGAATTAAGGAAAAGCTGAGGTGCTTTCTTTATGGGACATTTGAAGGCAAAAAGTTTATCATTTTGCCTGCAATGAACTACTTTGCAGAAGGTGTTTCAGTAAATCTTGAAGATGTTTCTGAACTCTCTCCTGTTTTTTCCAAGATTAATGTAGACTCTATGCGTGCCCTTTGCATAGGAGATGGGGAGACACTCGACTTTGGGAGCATTGGCGAGCTAAAGAGACTTTCGCGCTAAGTGACCCTCGCCACTATCTGACCTATTGCTATGTGTGGAAAGCCTGTTGTGGTGGAAGTATAATTTATTATGAGGTAGCCATTGAAAAGACTCCCTGGCTTGCCAGAGTAGATTGCACTTCCTGCATAGCAAAATGTAGTAAATGTATAATTTGAGCCTATAGGCATGAATATCTGGTTGGATGGAGGATTGTAAGGTTTTTGCATGCTCACCATTGTTTGGTTTGTTGAGCAGCCTATGGCTGTTACATTTATGGGCGACTGCGTTACTTGTAGGATGTTTATTGTAAGCAAGCCATTTGATGCAAGATTCAAATTAGTGCAGCTTAGCCCCGCAGGCAGCAGGCATTCCTGCCCTGTAAATGTGCTCGGGCTGAATACCCCTAACGAAAAAAGTGCAGCCAAAACTACACCTACTATAAGTATTGCCCAGCCGTATGTAGTGAGATATTCTATTGCGCTTTGGGCTTTTAGTTGCATTGTGCTCACATCAGATTATATTGGATAAAAAGAATTTTATAATATCTCATTTCAAAATTTATAGAGAGTATGAAATTTTATGTTTATACAGATGGGGCCTCCAGAGGAAACCCAGGAAGCAGTGCATCTGGGTATATTATTTTAGATAGTTCTGGCAAGATCATATCCAAGGAGGTTTTTTATAATGGAGTGGAGACAAACAATTTTGCAGAGTATATGGCAATAGTGCATGCACTTGAAAAAATAGCAAAAGTATACGGCTATGAAAATGAGGTAGAACTCACATCCGACAGCGAGCTTGCTATAAAGCAGATAAATGGTTTATACAAAGTAAAGAACAAGCGCCTCAAAGCCTTAAATCAAAAAGTGGTCGAGCTTTCAAAGAAATTCAAGAAATGCAGCTTTACTAATGCACGGAGGGAAAACAAATATATTTCAATTGTGGACAGAGAATTGAATAAATTGCTAGACAGAATTGAAGATAGTAATTTAAATGATAAAAAGTATACTAATAATAAGCAATTGAAGCTTTAGGCTGTGGGATCATGAAAGGGAGCGAAAACAATGATGAAGGCAAGGGAAGAGAGAATATCAATCCGCTTGCAAAGGAGCTCTATCAGAAGGCAGGCGAACAGTTTGAAGCGAACAAGTTTGAAGAAGCGATAGAGCTTTATACGCAAGCGATAAAGATAAATCCAAAATATTCTAGTGCTTATTTCAACAGGGCTCTCAGCTATGCGATTCTGAATAGATACGATGAGGCTGTCCGCGATATAGATTATGTAATGAGGCTAGAGCCAGACAGCTATGATGCACCTTACGTGATGGGCATAATTAGCGAGTATCAGCATGATTACAAAGGAGCTGAAGAATGGTACCAAAAATCCCTATCTAAAAATCCCAACTACGAGCCTGCGAAGCTTAGGCTCCAGCAGCTCAAGGAGAAGATGGTAGGCCCAATACCTAAGGGAGAGAAAGAAGAAAAAGAGGAGAGCAAGACAATAATAGAGGAAGGCCAAATAAAGCAGACAAAATGGCACAAATCTACAATGACTTTTAAGGATGTAGCAGACATGGAGAAGGTAAAGGAGCTTATTTATGAAAACATAATACTTGCGATCAAGAAGCCAGAATTGCTTAGGGCATATGGCAAAAAGCTCGGGCTTGGAGTTTTGTTCTACGGCCCGCCAGGAAATGGAAAAACATATCTAATAAACGCAATAGCTGGCGAAACAAATGCCAATGTAATAATTGCGAGGATCAACGAGATAGTTGATATGTATGCAGGAAACACAGAAAAAAACATGCATGCAATATTCGAGCAGGCAAGGAAGAATACTCCATGCATTGTTTTCTTTGATGAGCTTGATGCCTTGGGCATGAAGCGGGAAGGTGGTGGGGAAACGCAGAGCTATATGCGTATGGCCGTTAATCAGTTCCTGCAGGAGATGGACGGCGTTGAGAAGAATCCAGAAGGAATATTTGTAATAGGCGCCACAAATGCACCTTGGGACATAGACCCTGCATTGAAGAGGAGCGGCAGATTCGGCGAAGCAATATACATACCACCACCAGACTATAGAGCAAGAAAGGCTGCATTTATCTACAATACTAGAAATATGCCACTTGGTCGCATAAATTTTGGCAGGTTGGCAAGGGCTACGATGGGCTTTTCACAAGCAGACATAGCTGCCATCTGCGACAAAGCCGCACTCATACCAGCTGTTGAGGAGGATAGAACAGGGAGGAGGAGAAAGATAAAGATGAAGGATTTCTTAAAGATGATAAAGGCGCATGGGAGCACCCTTGATGAATGGTATGCGATGGTGAGGAAGGATATAGTAAGCAAGACAGAAACTCAGATTGTAGACGGCAAAAAGACTGAAATAGTAAAGGAAGGCAAGCTTACGCCAGAGGAAAAGGTAAAGTACAAGCCACTTGTAAAAGACGTCAAAAAAAAGAGCAGCGCGTGGTACAGGTTCATAGTAAAGATGGTGAGGCTCTTTTCGCTTTACGTATTCTAAACATTTGCCCCGCTTATTATAGCCACTGTTTTTCCTTTTGGCTTAAGTTTTTTGTATGCAGCTAGCGAAGCTACTCCAGCAAGCTCAGCTACAAGTCCATAATCTTGGTAAAAGAGGTTTTGTTCGCTTTCCATTTCTTTATCGCTTACAGTAACCATGTAGCCTCCAAGTTTCTTGAGAAGCTCTATAGCTTGCATGCCAAATGTTGGGTAGCCAACTGCTATTGCATCTGCAATCGTATTGGGCTTCTCATATTTGAGTTTTCCGCTCTTGAACGCATCATACAACGGTTTGCAGCTTTCAGATTCTACGCCAATTACTTTTGGCACCCTTTTAATTGATCCTGAAGCTTTCATCTCTACTATCGCTTTCAGTATGCCACTTATAAGTGTTGCATTGCCAACAGGCACTATTATATTGTCGAACTTATGCCAATTTAGCTCATAGGCTATTGTTTTCTGACCTTCTTTTCTGTAGCAATAATCTCCTGTAAGGAAAACATTTCTCCTTTTTGCATATTTTTCAGCATGCTTTTGAGCTAGGCTAAAATCACCATCTACCTTTGTTACATTTGCATCATGCGTCTTCCTTATATACTCCATCTTGTCTTTGCTCACATTTTTGCTCACAAAAATCTTTGCCTTAATCCCATAAGCCTTGGCATAATATGCAAGAGAATAAGCCATATTGCCCGTTGAAGCGCAGACAATTTCATCATATCCATATTCGTGCGCTTTTGCCACTTCTATGACAGAGCCCCTGTCTTTGAATGAGTGCGTAGGATTTTCTATTTCAAGCTTAAGATAAAGCCCTTCTTCTTTTCCCTTGATCGTCTTAGTAAGGCCAACTTCAAATTCTTTATAAATTCCTTTTGGCAAGATTGGCTTAAAATCCCAAAAAGAATAAGCCCCATCAATCTTTGGCAATTTGCCTTTGTAGACAACCTCTAGCAAACCTCCGCACTTACCGCATGTCTGGCCATCATAGTGTCTATTATATACCTCTCCGCACTTTGTACATTTGAGATAGTAATCCATAGTTATCTTTTGGCATTTCTTTTATTAATTTTTGTTGTAGAGGTAGATCTGCAAAGTATGACACA
>JBAMLI010000096.1:0-17613 GCA_039793645.1 archaeon | reverse complement strand
TTCTGTAAAAGTAAAGCCCTCGTTGCTCTCAGACAAGGCTGTGAAATTTGAGATGGAGGTGTACAAAGGAAAGGTGCTTCTCTGCAAAGGATATATGACGCAAGTGGCTATAGATACAAAGGTGTGGAAGGCTGTTCCTATACCAGAGGAAATGAAAAAGAAGCTTGTTTAGTGTGGCGTGCCGTAGCCTTCCTTCTGTTTTAGGTGGCATTCGACTAAGCGGCTTTTAAGCCTTGCACGCTCACAGCATGCGCATCGGAACGTTTCAACCGCACCACTGCGCTCGTCTTCTCATCGCTTTTATGCAGTGCAGCGGTCCGTTTCTGCTCCGAATTAGGCCTTAAGCCATGCATGCTCTGCGTGGGAAGAGCTTCCTCCCTATACAGGGTGAGCCACCCGCACGCCACAATAATAAAATGGAAGGTAAAAAGATTTAAATCTTTGAATCAAAATAAAATCATGCTAAACTTTCTGTTCCAAAATGCAGTGGCTTCTAATGTGCTAAGCCAAAGCTATGCTGTTCCTGAACCATATTCATTCATAATAGCTATAGCCATAATTGCATTGGCTATATGGCTTGGATATGTATTTATTAAGGATATAATCAAAGTCATCTTTGTGCTTATAGGGCTTTACCTTCTTGCGTCTATCGGCTATAGCTTCCTTACTACAGGCACGCTGGGCTTGCAGGGCATTGCCGGATTTACAACAAGCATACTTGAATTCTTTAAGTTTATCATTTCTGCGCCGCATGCCATAAGCAATGTAGCTCCAGCAACCTCGATAATGCAAGCCTCAAATTCCTTGCCCAATGCTGTTGCAAATACAGTGAGCTGATTGAATAGAGCTGAGATTGGAATAATCGGGGCTCTGGAATTTATAATGCAAACTTCTTTGGAAAGGGCAGAGAAGTGAGTGTGCATACACCATTATAAATTTATGTATTTTTGCATTCATTCCACGATTGAAATCGTGGGCTTTCCTAGGCATTTATGCAATTTATTTTGCAAGCTCTATGTCTGATTTTTCGACTGTTTTCCTCTTTGCATGTGCAGCAAGCTTGACTGCCTTTTTTGCTATAGAATAAGCATACTTGTTTATAAGCCTTGAGAACTCAGATACTGCTTCATTGCTCATCCTTATTGCTCCTGACTCTTTGAGTATCTTCTTTGCTGTAGACTCTGTTATTGACACTGAAAGCACCTAGTAAAGTATTAATAAATAAATCTTTAAATTAGTATTGTGGAGCTAAAAAAACTCGATTACACCCATGCCTTTGGGCTCTTCCAGCTTATAAAAGAGATATATGAAGAAAATCCTAATGCTACGTGGTTCAAAAGCAGGCCAAGCTGGGAGATGGTTGAAGCGCTTATCGGCTACAAGATTGTCAAGATGAAGGACAAGGAGGTTGTTGACTATGTTGCGCTTGAGGATGGCAGCGTAGTTGGGGAATGCGAGATAGTGAAGGATGAATCAGGAAATGGATGGGTCGGCATAATAGTAAAGGACGGATTTCGCAACCAGGGCATTGGAGGCGCTATGCTAAGAAAAAGCATAAAGAGCGCAAGGAGGATTGGGGTAAAGAAAATTTTCGCTGAGGTTGCACAATCCAACAGCGCTGTTGAATTCTTCAAAAAGATGGGCTTCAAAGCAAGGGGTATAGAGAATAAAGATAGAAAGAAAATAGTCCTGCTCGAACTTTCTAGCTAGGGAGGGAGTAGTTTGCTATAAGGTTGCCGCCTATTTGGGATATGTAGAAGATCTCGCTGTGGTTTGCTTTTTGGGAAGAATACACAACTTTCCAAACATTGGTGTAGTTCTTGCCCATTATTGAAGCATTTGTATAGAATGCTGCGCTAGTAGAGACATTTGAAAAGCCAAACTTGCTTATATATGCTTGTGCCGCTGGAAAAGAGTATACTCTTACTATTGCTATAGGCGCAGCAGCAATTATAAAATTGGGATTATTTGAAAGGCCATGCACAACGCAACTGCTTGTATAGTTGTTCTCCACCCTGTACACAAATCCATACTTTGGATAATCAAAAGAATATGAGTAGAAATCAGGACATGGGCTTGTCGAGTTGTAGATCACTGACATTACTATGTGCCAGCTGCCAGGATACTGCGAAGGATAGACGCTTGTTATGTTTATCACTGCTGTAGGGCTGTGGTTCTTTATATCGCTCACGACAAAGCTTATCGCCTCCTGCTCGCTTATATGGGGAGCCGATCCAAAATTCACTACAATATAGTATACCAGCGCAAGCAGAACTACTATTGCAACTACGGCCACAGCGCTTTTGGCAAGCAGGTCCATATATCTCAATAAACATATAGTGTAAATATATAAAAAGCAAACGCTAACCCAGCTTTTTCAGCCTTCCCGACTTTTTGCCTGCTATGGCCTCACTTATCGAATATTTTTTGACCACTAGGGCTTTTACCTCCTCTACTTTGCTAAAGTTTTTCTCCTTGGCAAGCCTTTCTGCCTGCTTGAATTTGTTTGAATAGGCATTATATGCTATGAGTGCAGAAACGAGCGCATCCCTTTCATGGAGATTTGCAGTGCTCAAATTTTCTGACATCTTCTTCTTCCTCTCCACGCTTATGTCTGACTTTGGCAGATACAGCTGGGCTCCAAAAATTGCAGCTATCTTTTTTATAGTCTTGTCTGAATCCTTCTTGTCGAATCCTATCAGAATAGGCGTGCCATAGCTCCTTATAGTATCAACTATCCATTCAATCCCAGCAAGCTCCTTCGAGCTTACACATACCAAGCGTCCTTCAAGGTCCAAGCATGCGACTGCAGCAGTCTTGCCTGGATCTATGCCAACTATCAGATACATCCATTCACTTGCACAAATTCATGTTTGCGAAACATACAGCATTTGAAGCCGTCTGTGGAATAGCCAAGTATCTGCAATCTACCACAACAGAAGGGGTGGCTGTAATGTTGTAGTACTCAGCCAAAAGGGCCTGCCTGTTTATCAGTGTAGTTGAATTGGCTATGCATGAATTCAATTCGCTGAGGTTTAGCCTGGAATATTTTGCCACCATATACAATGTCTGGTTATCAACATAATTGTTTGAATAAAGGGCGTTTAAATTTATTATAAAGTTCGTGAAATTTTTCTGCTGCGAAGCACAGAGTATGTACTTGCCCAAGTACTGCGCATTCAGCGAGCCGTATCTTTGGCCTATCAGGTTGGTGTACTCGCCGAAAAGTATCTTTATTGTTATGTTCACATTGCTGTTAAACAAGCTTTCAAGCTTTGGTATGTACTCCAAACTGTATATGGCGCCTGGAGCGTATGGATCTATAAACCAAAAGACCTGCACAGGCGATTTTTCACTGCATGCAAACTTTCCAGGTATGCTTAGCACCCCAGGATAAACCGTCTTGTATGATAGTATTTTGTTAGGCAGGATTGTCTGCAGGTAAGCATTTGCAATTGTTAGGTTCTTATCATATATGTCAAAAGATGAAAAAAATGTGGAATTTGTAACTGGGTTTTTTATTGGCACAACCACATGCCACTCGCCAAGCGAAGGTATGTAAGAGATATTCATTGCATTGACATTTGAGTAGAAGGGAAAATAGATTGCTATTGAGCTATTCAAATTTATAAAATTATAAGTGGCTAGCACCCTTTCAGTATAGTTTGCTACATCTCCAACAGTATGCAGAGGCTTTGGCAGGCTCATGTTGAGGTTGTTTATTTCGTTTGCGCAAAAGCTTGCACATGATGCATTTAAGCTTTCATTGGCTATGAGAACTTGGGGCTTTGAATAAGAGATTATAGCTACAAGCATAACAAGGATTGCGACAAGCGCAATGAGCGCTATGTGTATATTGTCAAGCCCACCAAACTTGCCAATAGGCCTTACAACTATTTGGGGCTCTTTTGCTTCCTTTTTCATCAAACCACTTTAAAGCGGGCCTGACGGGATTTTCATCGGCATTTTGAACCCGCGACCATCACCTTAGGACGGTGCTGCTCTGTCCAAGCTGAGCTACAGGCCCGTAAAATATATTTATATCTTTATCTTTAAATTTGTTTCTAATTTGTTTCTATTTTGTTTCTATTTTTGCTGCAAATTTTGCTAGATTCTCTCCAAAGGGGCTATTCCAAGAAGCTTAAGCATGTTTCCAAGGACCTGCTTTACTCCAAAGACTATGCCTAGCCTAAGCTCAAATGCATCGCTCCCTATGACAGGCATATTTTCGTAGAACTTGCTGAAAAGCGAAGAGAGGTAAAGTAGATAATCTGTTATTACATTCGGCCTAAACTCATTGCACGCCTTTTCTACATAGTCCTGGGCTTCGCCAAGCAGAAGCAGAACTTCAAAGTCATACCCCCGCGTAAGCTTTGAATAGTCTATCTTGCTCAGATCTAAATTGGATCCTGCCTTTTCTATTATTTTGGAAGCGCGCGCATAAGTATACATGCAGTATGGACCTGAATTTGCTTCAAAATTCAGCGCCTTTTCCCATGAAAATATGGTCTTCTTTTCAGGCGAAGATTTTAAGAAGTCAAATTTTATGGCCCCAAGTGCAACCTCCCTTGCAACTTTCTTTTTTTCTTCTTCAGGCATCTCTTCCTTTGTGAGGAGCTCTGCTTTTGAAGAGACTTCGTCAAGGAGGTCGTCTGCTGTATAGTTCTTGTCCTTACCTATCCAGCCGCCGCTTCTTCCATGCAAGCTGCCAGCTTCAAGTTCTACTTCCCCATAGGAAAGGTGCACGAGGTTGTTCGCCTTTTCTTTAAATCCTGAAAGCGCCAAAAGGGATTTGAGCATAAGCTGCTCATGCTGCTGTGCAGATCCGATTACATTGATGACCATATCTGCATTTCCGAAATCCTTTTCCTCGCCTTTGTCGGAGGAGGTATACAATATCTTCCCATTAGGCTGCTTCATGAACTCTGTGAACAGGAAATCGCCTTTTATTATGCCGAATTTCCACATGTGGAATGCAAGATCCTTCGCCAAGTATGTGGCTGTGCCATTGCTCCTTATAAGCACCTTTCTACTTTCTTCAAGGTTTTTAAGTGCATCTGACACCTCTCCAAGCTTCTCCAAGTTTGCGACTAGGCACCCAGCATATTCACCTTCCTTTGGCCTTTCAAGAGCGCCGCTTTCTTCTGCTACTTTAAGGGCTCGCTCAAGAAGCCCCGCCCTCACTATGTCGCTTTCCCATATAAGTATGTCGTGGAAGCACCTATATTTGAATGCAGTTTCATACTGTGCTATTACACATTTCTCTGCAAATTCCCTGCAAAGCTTTGCTTCTTTTGTTGAGTGGTCTTCTATTTTTTTCAAAAGCTCATTTATCTCGTTTGATATGTTCCTTTCCTTCATTATTTGATTTACCTTTACATACTCTTCCCCGACCCATTGGTCAAATTTTTTGCTTGGCTTATCGCCCAGGTTCAAGTAGCCCCACAAGCTCTCAGCAACCTGCAAGCCAAGGTCATCTATATAATCTTCCCTTTCTACTTGGTAGGAGCAGAATTCCAATATGTTTGATATAGCATCTCCAAGCAGCGCATTCTTTAGATGGCCCACATGCCATGGCTTGTTCGGGTTTACGCTCGGGTATTCTACTATTGCCTTCTTCCCCTTTCCGATGGCTGAGCTCCCATAATTGTCCTTCTCTTCAAATATTCTCTCTATAACGAGCTTTGCATATCTCTGCTCTTCAATAGATGCATTTATATATCCGTCAAGCTCCTTGACATCCTTGATTAGCTTACTTTTTTTAATATGGTTCATAAGCTCCTGCGCTGCAATATGGGGAGATACCTTAAGCTGGCGCGCAAGCTTAAATCCAATGGATGAACTTATATCCCCAAACTCTTTTTTTGGCTTTGAGATTGTGGTTATTATCTCTTCCTTTTTGATATCAGCGCCCAGCGCCAAGACTGCTTGGCTTAGCATTTCTACAAATTCTTCCCTTACTTCTTGCGAAGGAGACCTCACTGCAACACCTTGTCGAATTCCATCAGTATTTTTGGCAAAACCTCAATAAGATCAAAGGCTATTATGTGGTTTCCCTTCTCTATCTTCAGCAGCTCCGATGCTTTGGAATGAATATATGAGCCTGCAGCTGCAGCCTCGAAGAGCCCAGCGCCCAGTGCAGCAAATCCTCCTATTATCCCAGCAAGCACATCTCCTGTACCCATTGTGGAGAGGTTTGCAGATTTTGCCATATTTACTTTCACATGAGTGCCATCTGTTATTATAGTATTATGGCCTTTAAGGAGCACGTTTATACCTTTTTCTTTTGCTATCTTTATTGCAAGGCTTATCCTCTCTGGAAGGTTTTCGTTGCTTTCATGCTCCAGCTTTATTCCAGAAAATCTGTAAAACTCACCGTCATGAGGGGTTATGAGGAGGTTTTTGCTGTTTTTGTTCTTTATGCGTGCTACAGCGCTTATGCCATCGGCATCCACAACAACCTTCTTACCTTTTGAAAGCGCATACTCCACTATCTTCGTGCACGCTTGCTGAGCAGGCTTCTCTTTTGTTATGCCCATCCCAATGACAACAGCTTGTGCTTTGTCTATTTCTTTCTTTATCTCATTTGTAAATGAAATATAATCATCACCCAAAGGCTTTACTATCTGATTTTGTGATAGTGATCTTACAGAATTTAGTATAGATCTTGGCACATAGAGCAGAGCGTACCCTGCCCCTGCACGCAATGCGCCTATTGCGCTTGCGGAGAGGAGGGAGCTGATAGGGGCGCCGTGGTAAACCTTGCTTCCCCCTATGATAAGTAGCATCCCTCTATCGTGCTTTGTAGCGAATGGGCTTATTGACTTTGATGCAAGGTAAACATCGCCAGGCCCGGCAATAAGCTCGGCATCGAGTGGTATGCCAATCTCTTTAACCACTACATTCCTCAATTTTTCCATTCCTTCCTTGATCTTATGGAATGTTATTGTGTAATCAGCCTTAACGCAGAGCTTGCAATCTTCTCCAAAACCGCTAGGCACATCTATCGCCACTACCTTCTTGCCTGAGCTGTTTATAAGCCTAACCGCATCCTTGAATATGCCCTTAAGCTCGCCCTTGAATCCTGTGCCGAATATCGCATCTATTATAACGTCGCTCCAATTTGCCAAGCCTTCAAGCTCTTCCTTGTCCAGCTCTGCATAGTAATTTATGTCGACAAATGGGCTTGATGAAATGGCAGTGAAATTTGAGAGGGAAGGGCCGCCTTTTACCTTTTCCCCGACTATGATAACCTTTACATTGTAGTCCTTGCTAAGCATCCTTGCAACAACAAATCCATCGCCGCCATTGTTGCCTGGACCGCAAAAAAGAAGTATGTTTTTTGACTTAAAATTCTCCCTTACAAAAGAGGCTACAGCGCATCCTGCATTTTCCATGAGCTGCAAAGCGCTGATGCCCATTGAGTAGGCGTTAAGCTCTATTGCATGCATCTCATCTGCTGATACAATAGCATCAGAGTTTGCAAACTCTTTTAGATTTTGCATAATTAATATTCTATGTAAATCAATAAAATCTTTTGTTTTGGTGATTCCATACCAAAAGTGTATAGGCAGAAAAATGGGAAGTATATAATATACCTGCCATATGATGTTGTAAGCGCACTCAAGCTCAAAGAAGATGATGAGTTGGACTTCTTCAAATTTGGGGAAAACTCATTTTTGATGGCTAAAAAAGAAGATATAGCAGCCCTTCTAAGCAGAAGCGCGCCCAAAAGCGAGGAGAAGGATAGGCTAAGCGAAGAAGAGATCAGTGTACTCAAAAAGCTAGACACCATAAAGTACAGTATGAGGAGCAAGCAAAATGTCGAAAAGCTCCTCAGCAACGATGAGAAAAGGATCCTTTCAGGATTGATAAAAAAGAATGTTGTGAAGCTCTTTTCGAGCGATGGAAAGGAGCTTTATAGCATATCCAAGAATGTATATGACAGATTCCTCATGAGGAAAAAAGAAAATGTAGCAAAGGAGGAAGGCACTACTGCAATAAGCCCTAAAAAGGAGATTGAAGCAAGATATAGCCTAGAAAACAAAGATGTAAAGAGGCTTGAAGAAAAAGGCTATATAGTGCTCCAAACAGAGGCAGAGGCCGCTGGCATTTCCATAGCCCTTGAAGACAGCATAAAGCAAGGGCTTGTGCTTGGCACTCGTTCATTCAACAAAAAATTTTATATAGTGCTTAGATCATTCTTTGAGAAATACGCGCCGCAAGTAGTAAAGATTCTCAGCGGCGGGGAGGCGAAAGTTGAAGACCTTGCAAGGATGCTTGGAATAGAAGAGGAGGCTGTAAGGGGAATACTCTGTCTGCTTGCTGAAAGTGGGGATGTAAGCGAAAAGAAGAAGGACCTTTTTGTACTTACATGATCAATGCATCAGAAAATGGTCGAATATAAGCACCACTATAGCAAAGAAGGCAACGAGGATCAAGACAAGCTTGGCGCTTACCCTTGGCCCTTTCTCTGGAGCATCATAAAAGCTCAATATGCCTGCTTGAGTTTGGGGCGTACCTAAAGTCGCCATAAAACCACTGATTATATTTTGCAGCTTCCTTTTTTATACTTTGCTAGCCAACAAAGACAGGCCTCTTTGAGAGCAGCATTGGCAATGAATTATCGCCCTTCGGCATGCCGCTGCACTTTTCGTTTATCTCTTTTATTATCTCTTCAGCAGTCATCTCTTTCTTCGCCTTCTCTACCCTAAGCCTCACTGAGAGCTTTCCTGAACTAAGCTCCTTCTCTCCGAGAACGCATATGTATGGTATCCAGCTCTGCTCAGCATTCAAAACCTTCTTATCGAGCGTGTTTTGGGTATCGTCAATATCTACTCTAACCCCACTTGCCTTCATTTTCTTTGCTATCTCAATGCACTTCTCGATATGCTTATCAGAGATAGGCAAAAGCCTGACTTGTATGGGTGAGAGCCAGAGAGGCAATGAAGGCACCTTGCCGTTCTTCTCGTCCATCGCAGCAAACTCGAGAAGGGCGTAAATGACTCTTTCTATCGCGCCGCTGGGTGAGCAGTGGAGAAGAATAGGGTACTTCTTCTTGCCATCCTTGTCTATGTATGTTATCTCGTACCTCTTGCCGTTTTCGTGGTCTACCTGCACCGTTGAAAGCGCAGTTGCTTTGTCCATTGTGTCTATTATATTGAATTCAAATTTAGGATCAAAATAAGCATACCTGAAATTCCACATCTCTATTAGCGCCGGTTTCTTCAGCTCATCTCTGACAATTGACTTGATGAACTCACTGTTTTCTTTCCAGAAATCCTCAGTAAACCTTATGGCAGCCTCATACTGATCTTTTTTAATCCCTATGCCATCAAGTATCTCTTGGCTGAATCTAAACTGGTTTCTGAATTCTTCTTTAGCCTGCTCAAGATCTAGGCAGAGCGTGTGCATGTCTGGCATTGTAAATGCTCGCAACCTCTTGAGCCCTACGACTTCGCCGCTCTTTTCCCTTCTAAAGCTATATCTTGTAAGCTCATAGAACCTGAATGGAAGCTGCTTGTATGAGATAGTTGCATCATGCATGAGCAAGAACTGGCCGAAGTCTGCAGAAAACCTTAGGAAAAAGTCTTTGTCGTCAGATCTTACAATATAATGCCTTGCAGGGAATCTGTTTAGATATTCCTTAAGTGCTGGATGCCCGTAATCGTACATTATAGGAGTCTCCAGTTCTACAGCACCATACTCTATAACTTTCTTTGTCACATATTGTTCCAAAAGAGACTTTACAAGCCTGCCGTTTGGGTAGTACCTCATATTGCCTGCATCAGAACCAGGCTCATAATCTACAAGCTCCATCTTGCGCATGAGCTTGACATGCGGAGGAAGCTGCTGGTACGCCCTCACCTTGCTCATCTCGTATCTTGCAAACTTCTCGAGGTTTTTGTGCCCTTTGAAATCAAAGTTTTCAACAGGAATAAGGTTCCCCTTCTCATCTAGGATATACCACATTGACTTTACCTTTTCTTCCTGCTTCAGCGCCTCTGAAACCTCTTCTTTCTCCTTGGCTCCTTCCTTCCTTGCCTTCTCTTCCCTGTCTTTTGAACCTACACCACCCTTTCTTGATCCAGGACCAAAAACTTTAGACTGCTCTGCGAGCGGATGGCCTTTTATATCGAGGGATAGGCTTTTGTTCCATCCGAATGGGGCTGAAAAAAGCTCTACTTCCTTTGGCACGTTGCTTCGCATCTCATTGAGTATCTCAAGCGCCTTTTCTGGCTTTTCGAGGTTGCTACTCAAATGGGCAAACGGATATATCACAAGCTTCTTTCTTTTCAGCTGCTTCATGAATTTTACAGCCTCGCCAACTGCCTCGCGCGCATCCTCCTTTGTGTCTCCTGCCTCCACAGAAACAAGCAAGACAAGCGCATCATCTATGCTTTTTTCCTTTTCTTCTGCCTTTTCATAAACCTTCGACTCTGGCTCTATAAGCTTGTATTTTATATTGTTTACATCAAGTTGGAGAATCCTCATGCTTCCACTCGCTTTAAAGATTATTTAAGTGTGAGATTTATAAACTTAGTGTACAGCCGTCCTAACCTGTTTTCTGCCTTTTTGCTTTACAGGCTTCATATAGGTATAAAGGATGAAGAGCATCGCAATTGTGAAGGCAAGCATTATTATGAAGGATACAAGCCTATATGATTCTAGCCTTGACTCCTCGTTTGCTGCTATCTGCTTTGCTTTGAGGGCATATGCAATAGCTATGCTGGGAGAGGAATTGCACAACTTTGTAGCGTTGTTGAGATAAGCATATGCCTTGTCTAATGATGGGTAAAATAAGATGTAGCCACTCTCATTGATTGCATTTACATATGCAAATGCAGATTTTATTATGCTGTTTGCCTGCTCTGGCGTGTAGTTTTGAATAGATAGGCTTTGGAAAAGTAAGCTATGGAAAAAGGCAAAGGCAATGGGAATTATAGAAAGTATGAACAAGAATCGCATGAATAAAATAAGAAAAGAAAAAATAAAAAATCAGAGGTTTACATCGATGTTCAACTCTTTCTTTAGCTCCCTGTACCTGTTTCTTATAGTTACTTCTGTAACTCCAGCCACATCTGCAACCTCCTTTTGCGTCCTCCTTTCGCCTATTAGTGCTCCGGCTATATAAACTGCGGCAGCTGATACTCCAGTTGGGCTCCTTCCACTAACAAGCCCCTTTTTCATCGCCTGCTTAAGAAGGGCTATTGCCTTCTCTTGCGCTTCACCACTCAGCTTAAGCGCTGCAACGTATCTTGGCACATAGCTTATCGGGTCTGTAAGAGGTATCTTCAGGTTTAGCTCATGGGATATTACTCTGTATGCCCTGCCTATTTCTTTCTTTGGAACTCCGGAGATTTGGGCAATCTCATCAAGGGTCCTTGGCATGCCAGCGCTTCTGCATGTTGCGTATAGTGCTGCATTTACCACAGTTTCTATCGGCCTGCCCCTAATAAGATTATTCTTTACGCACTGCCTATACAAAAGCGCAGCGCTTTCCCTTATGTTTTCGGGAAGGCCAAGATAGCTTGCCACTCTATTGAGCTCTGGGAGTGCAATCAAGTAGTTCCTCTCGCTGGAGCTTGCTATGCTTGCACGCTTGTGCCACTTCCTCATCCTGTAAAGCTGCGCCTGCCTTTTTGAAGGAAGCCTTGCTCCGCGGATATCCCTATTGTACATGTCTATCTCTGTTACAAGGCCTTTGTTTGGCTTTGTATATTTTATAGGTGCTCCAGTTCTTGCCCTTGAGTTCCTTTGATCAGCATCAAAGGCACGCCATTCGGGCCCTGTATCTGTTACATTTTCTTCTATGACAAGGCCGCAATTATTGCAGACAAGCTCTCCTTTCTCTGCATCGTATATTATGTCAGTGCTACCACAGCTAGGGCACCTTAGCGGCTCTTTTCCAGCCCCAGGCAAATGCTGGTGCTCATGTTCATGAATAGGAGTTATTTCCTCTTCTGTAACATTTTCTGTAGATTGCTTTTCCTCAGTCTTAGCAGCCTTAGGGCTTTTCTTCGCACTTTTCTTCTTACTTTTGATTTTTTTAGCCATCGCATCACCTAAACATAAGAATGCCATTTTTCAAAAAGAAAACTTTTTAAATCTTCCTAAAACGAGTAATAGAATAAGTATGCAATAAGATATTTAAATCTTTCGGTTTCTGGGCTGAGGGGTAGTATCAATATTCGGTTGATCGATGAGGTCAAGTAAAAATAGACGCTTTTCGCTGCCTGTTCTATCAAGTATTGCCACCTGCTTTTCTCTGTTTTGCAGCCGTAATACTCTATTAAGTCCCTATGGACTGTGCTCTTTTATACCCTATCAACTGTATTTAAGGACAGAGCCCTTTTTGAAAAATTAAAGAAAGTATATAAATTTTAAGAGGATATTGATAGTGTTCTCTTGGTGCATTTGAATGTATGATCCAAGCATAGAGGAAAAGCTAGTCAAAACGTGGGAAAAAGAAGGTTTGTACAAATTCGAAAGAGGGTCAAGCAAGCCTTTATATGTTATAGATACGCCACCACCTTTCACCAGCGGCGTCTTGCATATGGGGCATGCGCTTAGCTATTCTTTTCTCGACTTTGTAGCAAGATACAAGAGGATGAAAGGGTATAATGTGCTCTACCCTCAAGGCTGGGACACTATGGGCTTTCCAACAGAGCGGGCCGTAGAAAAGAAATATGGCAAAGGGCTTAAGCCGGAGGAATTTATAGCAAAATGCGAAGAGCTCTCGACAAATAATTTGAATGCGATGAGGGAGCAGATGCTTAGGCTTGGCTTCTCGATGGACAGGTCGCTTGAATATATAACAATGTCAAGAGAGTACAAAAGAAAGGTCCAGCTCTCAGTCTTGCTCATGTACGAGAAAGGGCTCGTGTACAAAGGCACGCATGCTGTATACTGGTGCCCCTACTGCGGCACAGCCATAGCAAGAGAAGAAACTGAGGACAGGGAGGAAAAAGCAAAGCTCAACTACATAAGCTTTGATATTGCTGGAGAGAAGGATAAAATAATAATAGCAACCACAAGGCCAGAGCTCCTGCATGCATGCGTTGCAATTGCTGTAAATCCAAATGATGAGAAGAACAAGAGGTATATAGGCAAGAGGGCTATAGTACCCATATTCGGCAGGGAGGTAGAGGTGATCGGAGACAAGGATGTAGAGATGGAATTTGGCACAGGGGCTGAGATGATCTGCACTTTTGGAGACAAAGATGACCTGATAATGTTCCATAGGCACAAGCTTCCAGAGATAAAGAGCATAAATGAAGAAGGGAAGCTAATAAATGCTGGCAAATATACAGGGCTTAGCACTGAAGAGGCGAGGAGTGCTATAATAAGCGACCTAAAAGCTATGGGTTTGCTTGTAAAGCAAGAGGAGATATCGCATACTGTAAAAGTGCATGACAGGTGCGAGCACCGTGTTGAGCTCATTTCAAGCGAGCAATGGTTCATGAAGACCAAAGAGTTTGCAGACAAAATAAAAGAGCAGGCTGAAAAAATAAGGTGGATACCCGAATTCACAAAGCGCTATTTGCTTGATTGGACTGACTACATTGACTGGGATTGGGTCATAAGCAGGCAGAGAAAGTTTGATACACCTCTACCATTTTGGGTCTGCGAGAAATGCGGTTACATAATGCCAGCAGATAAAGATAAGCTGCCCGTTGATCCAAGGATAGAAAATCCGCCTATTGATAAATGCCCAAAATGCGGGGGCAAGATGGTTGGAGAAAGCTCGACATGCGATGTGTGGGTGGATTCATCAATAACACCTCTCGCCATTGCAGGCTGGCCTGATGACAATGAGCTCTTCCAAAAGGCATTTCCTGCAAATATAAGAGTACAGGGGACTGAGATAATAAGATCATGGGCCTTTTACACAATCTACAGAATATGGGCGCTTACCGGGGAGGTTCCATTTAGAGAGATACTTATCCATGGCCTTGTGCTGGGGCCAGACAACAGGAAGATGAGCAAAAGCTTTGGCAATGTTGTCTCTCCAGAAGAGACAATAAAGGCTTACTCTGCAGATTCATTGAGGATGTGGAGCGCATTAAGCGGAGCACTTGGGAGGGATAGGCCACTCATCATGAAAGATGTGAAATATGCACACAGCTTCATAAACAAACTCTTCAACTCATTTGACTTCATAGAAAAAGCCCTTGAAGGGTATGTGCCAAAAGAAGATGAAAAGCAAAGCGAGATAGATCTTTGGCTGATAAGTAGGCTCAACACTGTAATAAAAAATGTGGAAAAAGCCTACGAGGAGTTCGACTTTATGGCCGTTGCCAACACTGTAATTGACTTCTATTGGCATGAAGTCTGCGACTTCTACTTAGAAAATATAAAACATATTGTATATGGAAATGATGAAAGCAGGAAGCAGGCTGTAAGAAAGGCCTTATACGAAACGATAGATTCTGTTCTCAGAATGCTAGCACCCATAATTCCTTTTTCTACCGACTACCTTTACAGGAAACTCAAGAAGAAGAGCGTACATCTAGAGCCTTTCCCTGAGGCTGACGAGTCAAAGATAAGCCTCGAAGCAGAAGAGAATGGACGATACATCAATGAGGTTATCAGCGCAATAAGGAGGGAAAAGACTAAAAATAAGCTTGCTTTAAACTATCCATTAACCTCAATAGTTATAAATCTTCCTGAGAAATATTATAAAGTCATAGAAAGGAACAAAAAGGAGATAGCCTCAATCTGCAAAATTGAAGATATAGAGTTGAAGAATGCTAAAGAGGTTTCTGTAGAAATAAAGTATTGAAGTGGTTAGATGGCAAAACTGCATACTAAAGGAAAAGGAAAGTCAAAGTCAAGGAAGCCTGATGTAGAGATAGGCAAGATGCCTGAAGACCTCAAGCTCAGCAAAGAGGAGATAGAGAAGATAGTTGAGAATCTTGCAAAGCAGCATACGCACCAGGCTATGATAGGGCAGATACTCAGGGAGAAGTATGGAGTAAAATACTTCAAGCAAGTATTCGGCAAAAGGCTTGGTGAGGTGCTTGAAGAGAAAGGCCTTCTTCCGCAACTACCGCAAGATTTGCTTGACTTGATGAAAAAAGCAGTAAACATAAGGGCGCACCTCGAAAAAAACCATAAAGATGTACATAACAAGGTAAGGCTTGCGAGAGTAGAGTCAAAGATATGGCGCCTTACGAAATACTACAAAAAGGAAGGCATTTTGCCCAGCAACTGGAAGTATGATCCAAACACTGCGGCTTTGCTTATAAAGGGTGAGTAATTGGCGTTGCAAAAAGGAGAGAAGTGGAAAAACAAGAAATGGTTTAATATTTATTCGCCGAAAGTGCTTGGAGAGAGCATAATAGGCGAGATGCCTGCAAATGATGAAAAGAACGTATTGGGGAGAGTGATAAAAGTCAGCCTTTCTTGGATTACTCAAAATCCCCAGCACTCATTCATGAATGTAGGCCTCCGCGTTGTTGATGCAAGCGAGAATGCAGTGCACACTAAGATAGATTACATAGAAGGGAATTATAGCTACCTACACTCGCTCGTAAGGAGATACAGCACTGCCATATATACTGTAGACAAGCTTAAAGACAAAGAAGGCAACGATGTTGTATTGAAGCTTATTGCCGTGACAGCAAATAGGGTTGCTACTCCAAAGAAGAAAGGAATAAGGGCAGAGCTTATTAAATTTGGTAGGGAGTATGTAGGCAGCATGGGCTCAGAAGACCTTGTAAAATCCATTATAGAAGGCAACCTTCAAGCAGAGGGGAGAAGGAGGGCTAACAAAATAGCCCCTATAAGCAAGCTTGAAGTAAAGAGGATAGAGTTTTAATACAGGCTGTAAGAAGGTAGAAATTTTGCTCAGGTCTTTCTACAACATATACTAGTTCATATTGCTTATCTTACTTCTTATCGAATCCATCAGAGAAACAACTCTTGGAAGCATATAGCTTGAATTTTTTGATGTAGAGTTTAGTATGGAGAGGGATATTACCTTGCTATCATTCATATAGTACAAGGTGTATACCCGTACGTAATAATTTGGGATTTGCTCGGTAGTATAGGTGTAGTTTCCTATCTTAGTAAGGTTTGTGACAATACCGCTAGGCCATGGCGTAGAGTTCAAGTAGCCTGAAACTCCATTTAGGAATTTTTCCGCAGATGCAGATGAATTGAATTTGTAGAAGGTAAATACTACAGTGGGAGTCAAATAGTTATAGGCTACTTTTAGCACATAGGTTTGCATGCACATTTTTTCTATACCTATGCTTGATAAAGGTGCAGGCTTCATGCAGTAGCTTGAGGCAAGGGAGTAGTTCCCTTTAAGGAAACCTTTGTTGCCTATATATGTGGAGCTATAAGCAAAATATAGAAATAATGCTAGCGCTATAGCTACAACAAGTAAAATAAAGAATATCACTTTTGCCTTCTTCATCTTCAAATCAAGCACCCAGAGCTAGGAGGAGGTATTGAGGTAAGATGCAAGTCCGCTTAGGACTGATGCTGTTATGTTGATCATCTGAGGTACATTCATATGCCCTGTAAAGCCCCAGTAAACGGTCCTTACAATCGCATTTTTGTATGGCACAGCAACAATATAGTAGCTTATGTTTGGCATAGGCCCGACATATGTGGTTGAGGTTATATTAAAAGCATTTTCATTTAGGTAGTCGAATTTGACCAAATAGCCTGCATGCCCAGAGACATTTATTATAGAATATGAATATGTTGAGTTGCCTATAAGGAGAGGCTCTATCTTTGCACAGTATCCATTATATCTCCTAAGCTGCTCTAAGGCCAATGGCAAATATGATGGATTTGCCTGCTGAATTTGAGTAAAAGCAACAAAAGGAATGTTCTTATTCATCGAATCACTTACTGGAGAAGAGTTCTCTAGATCGAAGCCTGGGGCTTGGTAAACTACTCCAGAATAATTTGTATAGCACATGCTAATTGATCCGTTGTTGGTGCCATAAAAATTGAGGCCAGGAATTGGGTATCTTTCTAGCAGATTCCAGGCTTCGCCTGGCGAAAGCGAGAAATTCAAAGCTCTGTGTATTTGAATAGTTGTCGTAGGCATTGCTGCAGTAGGCTTATAAAACAAAACAAAATACGCTAAAGATAAAACTACTACAAGTATTAATATAATGCCTACAAAGGTGATTTTAGAATTCTTTTCATTTTCTCTCTCCAAATAATCACCATCATGTTGTAGTTGCATCAGCAAGCGTACCCTCGGCGATGAAGCTGTTGCCCTGGGCGCCTATTATATCATAGACTGTTATAGGTGCTGTGAGATCAACGATCTTTATTGAATAGATTTTTGTCTTTTCACCTGTGAGAGGGTTGAACATCATGTCGCCAACCTTTAGCTTCGAGGCAGCAACCCATAATTCGCTGCTATTCCTATATACATAGAAGAGCTCTGCTGCATCTGTTGTTATGTTGTTGTTTATAATATAAAGCTGATAGACTGGGTAGTTAACTGTTGCTAGAACAACATTTGGATAGAATTCCTTTGTGTAAGGATTGTAGCCCAAAACCACATCTCCAGGCTTTATCTGCCAGATCATCTTCGTTGCACCATTTGCCATAACTACTTTTGTTGAGGCTACAAATGAA
>JBAMLI010000095.1:0-2253 GCA_039793645.1 archaeon | reverse complement strand
CCTTCTTGGTGGAAACTGGACTAATGGGTATGTGCTCTCCTCTTTTTTCATCAAAGAAAGGTATAAATAGCGCTATTCTTCCACAATTCCGCTAAATAAGTGTTATATGTCATTTTTCAGCGCCTTTTTATCGTTAGCATCGCGGCATTATTCTCATCATTATTTTCTGTATCTAATTTTGCACCATTCTCAATGAGAAACTTTACAACATCAAGATGCCCAAGCTTTTTAGCCAATGTCAGCGCCGTATCTCCATGTTTATTTTTTGCATTTACATCTGCACCATTCTCAGCAAGAAGCTTTACAGCATCAAGATGCCCAAACTCTGCAGCCAATATCAGTGCTGTATCTTCATCTTCATTTTTTGCATTTACATCTGCACCATTCTCAACAAGGAACTTTACAATATCAGTATACCCAAGCTTTGCAGCCCACATCACCGCTGTATATCCATAGTCGTCTTTTGCATTTACATCTGCACCATTCTCAACAAGAAGCTTTACAGCATCAAGATGGCCATTCTTTGCAGCTAATATAAGTGCTGTATCTCTGGAGAGGTTTCTTGCGTTTACATCTGCACCATTTTCAATGAGGAGCTTTGCAATATAAAGATATCCATATCTTACAGCCAACATCAGTGCTGTATCTCCGAATTCGCGTGCATTTACATCTGCACCATTTTCTAGTGCCTTTTCAACCCTTTCCAGGTCCCCTTGCTTCACTCCTTCTAACAGCTCTTTGTTATACAACTCCTTCTTTATTTTTGAGACCATGCCCAAACACCCAATAATAGCATTTACTAATATAAACTTTTTTCTTTAGGTGATATATAAGCTTTTCGGTTTGTTGAAAATTTTCAAATTGTATTTCAGAATTTGCTCTGCTGAATAATTGAGTATACGAGAGCAACTTATCTCTGTTTTTTACGTTTTCTAGTACATTTAAAAATTTGGAAATAACTTCTTCGTTTCTAGATGATCCCTGCCTCATTTTTCAGCTCTTAATTATTTTCGTTGCAAAGGCATAATATCTGCGGCATTGCTTAATTGTTGTGCATGCAGCTTTTCGAATTCTTTGTACAAGTCATGATCTGATATCTCCCCTTTTTCTAATAAAGAAACTATAAATTTCAAAGTCTCTGCAAAAGACCCGCTTGCTTGATATATTTTTGCAAACACATACATGCCTAATTCATATGGGCTTACAAGGCCGGAGATAAATCCGCCATTAACCTTCATTGTAAAAATGGATTTCCAGCTCCACAAAGAAGCCAATTCTTCCATTTTAGCAGAGAGTGATTCAAAGTCTTCTTTAATCTCCTTAGCAATTTTTTCTTTATCGTTGTTTATAAGCGCATTAGCAAAGTAAACCTCTACAAAACTTGCACTGCCTTCCATGCCAATCATATTGTCTTTTGTCTCTTTTGCTCCACAAGAATACTGTACTGCATGCACGCTTTCATGGACAAGGCGGGTATAAACGTATATAGCCAAGGCTTCAATATGATCCTCAAGCCTTTCACCTATGCGGTACTTGCTTAATATCTTGTCAGGAATAGTCTCTACTACGTGCATGTTGGTATAACTGTGGACCAAGCTCTTCAAAACATTAATAGAAACATCATTGCCGGCCTGAAAATCTTCAAACAGTGCATTTACTAGGGCATTATAATACCACTTATTCAGTATTATCTGCTTATTTGAAAAGATTGCAGCAGCATTATCGGCAACCGCAGCCACATCTTCCTGCATTTCTGGAAAACCTATTTTGATTTCATTTACTTCTATTATTTTCTCGCCTTTTGCGATTTCAAACATTTTACTTACATCTTCCAGCGCCTTCTTACCCACTTGTTCTATAAATTTTTGCGCGAAATCAGGATCTTTGAAAACAGTCCCAGCTTCTTTTATACCTATGCCTTTTTTATTTAGTTCCTCAGCAATGTCTTTAGCTAGTTTGCTAAGGTCTGTGTGCCTCTTGTTAAGCATGCCAAGAATCTGTTCATCTTTGGATTTGAACTTTTCTAGCATATTATTATTTTTAGTTTTTCTGATATAAAAAGATTTGTTTAGCGCACCCCCTTAGGATCCTAACATTTGTGGTTTCCCAAAGTAAAGGTAGTCTCGATTCTTAGTTCACTTTTCCTTAAGCTGATAGCAAGCATACTTATACAAAATATATGGCTGTGTCTTTTTTTGCCTAAAATATGCAAATTCATCTTCTTTTCTTGTACTTTTCTACAATAAGCCTTAT
>JBAMLI010000094.1:0-2275 GCA_039793645.1 archaeon | reverse complement strand
GATAAATAAAATGGAGATGAATTAAATATTACCTAAAAATTGAGGATTTACTGTTTTTAATTCATTTATGATAAGGGACTGCTCACCTGTTACTTTCTTCAGATCATCTATCTCCTTCTCATAATCATTGCCGCTGTTTGATTCTCTAGGTGCTCTCTTTCCGCCTTCGAGGAACTTCTCTCTCCATTTACGGAAATTTACAGGTGCCACTCCATGATTTCTTCACAGCTCAGCTACTGTTATGTTCGAGTTGAGTGATTACATTATTATCTCATACTTCTATTCAGGTGTGAATTTAACGCTCATGATAATACCTCCTGCGACTGATCTGTTTCTATAATCATCTTCTTATTGTATTCATGCTCTTCTATAATGGCATCCTCATCATGTTCCAGTTCTATGATTGTGCAGATCAAATGGAGAGATTCGAAGTCAACTCTACGTAATATGTAAAAATGATCTAGTTACGGGTTAAAGTGGAATCTTTTCAGGAATCTGGTGGTGAAGAAGAAGCCAGTCCGCATTCTCTCTCAGCGCCTCCTTTGATAGTTCCATGATGATCTGAATATTGTAGACATCGTCATTTTCCTTCCATAATTTGATCGCACTTTCGTACATACTCTTCATCCTTGAGTATTCTTCTCCTGTTTCCTGCAGGGTGCTTCTTGAAATGTATGTCTCTATCAGGCCGGCTAGTGTGGGAAGTGTTATTATTAGTATTATCGTGGAAGATATGGCATCGTATAAGTGAAGAACCGTAAGAATTATTGCGCCCAGAATCGATGCTATACCTCCAAAAAAGAAGATGGCTGAAATGACCTTCAGTCTTCTTAGTATTATCTTGTTTTTCATTGAGGAATTTCTGTAATACTCATACTGACCATCTATCCAGTACTTCTTTATGGATTCAAGGTCTGGTGTGCTCTGCGGGTCAAATATGTTTGCTGATCTCATCACCTCCCTGATCCACTGCAGATGTTGCCTGTGCTTTCTCAGGTAGCGGTCTGCAGAATCCTCATGCACACCAGCAAGTCTGAGAAAGAACTCCACCCTCAGACCCTCAGCGAGGGATCTGTACTCAACATAGGATTCGTGGTAACTGTGCGAAAGGTTCCTCACCTTGAAGAGGTATGTCAACAGCACATATGCTATGAAATATCCTATGAGAAGGTAGAGGGAGTTGAGATAGGTGTAGCCGAGAAATACTCCAAGGAGCGTTCCTGTGATGAATAGGAGAAACAGCTGAAGAAAATTCCATTTCTTCTTAAATTTGATGGCAAGGGCATCAGCTTCACTGTAAATATAGGATATGAATTTCTCCTTTTCCACAACTCCAGATGCCAGGGACTCTCTGGACTTTTTTATTTCTTCTTCTTCCAAGTCTCTTATTCTTTTATTGAAATTGTCTATTTTGCTGAATATTCCCCTATTACCAAAGAAAGTTTCCTCATTGGTGAATTCAGGCAGCATTTTCTTTATCTCCGGAGTATAGTTCTTGAATTCATCCCTATTTTTCATCCTTCTAGTGAGGATGTGATATACGGGGCCAGTATCTGGGGTATCAAGAATCGTCCTATATGGAGCATACTCTGAAGGTAGACCATTAAGTTTGAACTTAACCACCTGTGATGTACCTCCGATCAGACCTATGTCTTTCCCGTCCCATAATGCGATTAATATCTGAGAATACTTGGCTATAAACGCCCCAACTTTCTCGTACCTCTTGTCTCTTGAAGGACCATAGTCTCTGGAAGATTCTAATTCAGATTTCTCTATGGGGAGTTCAAAGTAGCCCAAAGATTTCTCCAGAAATTTATCAAACTCATCTTTAGTATTCGGGAAATCCTTTATGTACTCCTCATAAGGTAGTGGCAGTGGAACTATGTATTCAATACCCATTTCCAATGCTACCTCTGCTCCTATTCTGTCAGCACCTTCCGCCAGTGAGGTGATGAGAAGCAGCGGAGTATTTGCATATCTACTCCTCAATTCCTTAAAGATCTCTCTTATTTTATCTTTTAATAATTCCCTATCCTCATTAACTATGTCTCTATGGCCAGTTATGCCTATTACAAGGTGTATGTATCTCCTGTTTTGATCATTATCATTCTTTTTCATGATTCCTCCTGATCCAATTCTATCACCCTGATCAGATTTATCAATTTTTGGATTAACTCAATCTTTTCCTCGTATAGATTTGATTCCTCATTTAGCGTTTTGTATATTTCTAGGGCATCCAACAGCAGCATTTTTGCTTCAGAATATTTCCCCTGTT
>JBAMLI010000093.1:0-18383 GCA_039793645.1 archaeon | reverse complement strand
CGAAAATGGAGCCCTTTAATTTGCTCGTTGTAGATGTGGGAATGAGCATTGCTAGCAAAAGAGTATTTGGGCAAATAAAACAATTTAAAGCTTGAATGTATTATCTTAATTATGAAAAGCATATGGAATGGCTCTATAGGGTTTGGGCTTGTAAATATACCTGTTAGGCTCTATCTAGCCATAAGGGAAAAGGAGGTTCCGCTGCACTCCTTATGCAAAAATGGGCACAGAATAGTATACAAGCGGTGGTGCCCTGTAGAGGAAAGGGAAGTATCTTGGCAAGAGCTAAAGAAGGGCTTTGAGATAAGCAAGGACAAGTTTGTAGTGCTCGAAAAGGAGGACATTGAAAAGATAAAAATCCCTTCTACAAAAACAATAGAAATAAAGGAATTTGTCGATGCACAGATAGATCCGATATACATAGAAAAAAGCTATTATCTCGTGCCGGACAAGAACGGCGAAAGGGCTTATTCTCTTTTCTTCCAAACACTAGCCCTAACCAACAAGGTAGGGATAGGAAAATTCACGCTGAAAGAAAAGGAACATGTGGTTGCAATAAGGGCGTATAAGAAAGGATTGCTTTTGCAAACGCTGCATTACGAAGAAGAAATAATAGACATGGATACCCTTGCAGAGCTTGACAAGCTGCCGAAGCCAGAGAAGAAGGAGATTGAGCTTGCCCAGATGCTGGTAAACAAGCTGAGCAGGGAGGAATTTGACATCTCAAAATTCAAAGACGAATATACGGAAGCCCTTAAGGAGCTTATCCAGGCGAAAGTATCTGGCAAGAGTTTTGAGATCAAAGCTGAAAAAGAGGCCAAGAAGGCAAAGAGCCTGATCGAAAGCCTAACAGAGAGCCTAAAGCAAAAGTGAATAGATGAGCCTCTGGAACGCTGAGCCAAAACTTGTAAAACCAATGCTTGCATTTCCAGCAAAGCCTTTCAATTCTAAGGACTTTCTAATGGAGATAAAATATGACGGCACGCGCGGAATTGCATACTTGGACAAGGTCCAGAAGAAGAGCGCTCTACTCAACAGGAGGGGGAAATTCTTTGAGTATAGGTATCCTGAGCTGAGAAGCCTTTTCGAGCAGGTTAATGCAAAAAGAGCTATACTTGATGGCGAGGTCGTTGTATTTGAAAATGGAAAGCCAAATTTTTACCTTCTGGAAGAGAGGGAGCAGACAAGCAACTCGTCAAGGATAGAGCTCCTCTCCAAAATCCACCCTGCTATATATGTTGTTTTTGATGTGTTGCATGTTGATGGGCAAGACCTTCTGAGCAAGCCGCTTATAGAAAGGAAAAAAATCCTAAACGAGCTGATAGAAGAGAGCGATTTTTGTATTATCTCAAACTACATTTTTGAAGAAGGGGTGGAGCTTTTTAATAGAGTCAAGAAAAGGGGCCTTGAGGGGATAATGGCGAAAAAGATAAGCTCTCTTTACCAGCAGGGAAGAAGCAAAGACTGGCTTAAGATAAAGGCCACAAATACAATAGACGCTATAGTGATAGGTTATACAAAAAGCGAAAAGGAGGATCTCAGCGCGCTCATATTGGGCATATATGATGGTGCAAAAATAAGGTATATAGGCCGGGTTGGAACAGGCTTTAATGAAGAGAAGAGAAAGGAGCTCCTTCTAAGGTTAAAGGGCATGAAGGGCTACAGATATGGATTTAAAATCGATTTAGAACCTGGAAAAAAGGCCTTTTTTGTAAAGCCAGAGCTTGTAGCCGAAGTAAAATACCTTGAGTTTACAAGCGAGAAAATACTGAGAGCACCGTCTTTTGTAAGGATAAGGGACGACAAGCCTGCCAAGGAGTGCACGCTAGAGGGCCAGGTAGCTGATTAGTAAGGAAGCTCAAGCTCAAATGCAACAGTAGGTTCCTCTATTCCAAAATTGCTCAGGACCTCAGGGTGCAATTCGCCAAAGAAACCTTTTACCTTGCCGCCTTCTATTCTTGCACACCTGCCATCTATGAAAGAGCCAATCTTATCCTCTCTTATCTTTTGCTCCAAGCCAAGCGAATTAAAGATTGCAGAAACCACAGCCTTAATGTCGTTGAAATTTATTTTGGGCGATGCATAAACACCAGCAAGATGATGCTTCTCTACCACTTGGTTATTTTCTATTTCAAATACTAAATCAAGCTCAAACAACTTCTGTGGCATTTTTTCGTGGGCTGATCTTCCTAGGATGCTAAGGAGCGAAGGCAGAAGCCATGTGCGCAGCATCGTAATATTTTCAGTCTTTGACTCTTTGACTTGTATATGTGGCTTTTCCTCGATCCTCATCATTTCGAAATTTGTTTTCTCGTTTGTAAAGTAATTGTTGTTTCCTTCAGAAAAGCCTAGCCCAAGCATGAGCGTTACAAGTTTTCTATTCGTCTTTGTCTTTAGTTCAAGGCTGCCCCCTTCGACTTCGCTGAACAGATGGAGAGGATGTATATAATCATAGCCGTAGCCTATTGCTATATCTTCAATCACATCCTGCTCATTTATCACATCAAGCCTATATTGCGGTACAAAGAATCTTATCTTCTTATTTATGAAAACCGCCTTGTAGCCCATTTTGTTTGCGAGAGAAAGTATATTGTTGAAGCCTATTGCTACACCAATGTGATCCTCTATCTGCCTAGGCCTAATTTCAATGATCTTTTCTTTCATCAGTGGCGTGATGATGCTCTTGTTGCCCTCCTCATACCGTATCCTTACTCTGTTTATTTCACCTTTAAGGTCGATGAACATGCAAGCAAACAGATCAGCGGCCTTTTCTACTATATACTGGGAGGTGCCTGTAATATCAACTAAAATCTCCTTCGTGTTTTTTGTGATTTTTGTCCTGTCTGAGTTTATTATTGGTATTAATGACATTATTCCTTTGCTGTCCTCCAATACTGGATAAAGCGATCCTTTTATAGTATGCCCATACAGCATGCCCTTCTCGTGTATTTTCATTATCTCTTCGAAGTTCATCTCCTTTTTGCTATTTAGCGGAGTGAATCTGCCTTCTAGCTTTGCATCGTACCTAAGCTCCCCGCTCACTTTTGAGAAATCGTGGAGCCCCATTGCAAGTTTGCTTCTTCTTCTGCCAAATGTTTCGCTGAACTTCTCAGTAAAATTTATTATGTACTTCAAGCTTTCTTCAGTAAGGTCAAGCTTCTTTACTACAAAAGACGATATATATGGCCTTACCTTTCCTACATTTTTTCCAACATTTATTGTAGTTATTGGCGTGTCTTCTTTGATTTTGTATTCTAACTTTTCATTATGGTGCATATAATTTTTAAGGGCTCTTGCGAATCCAACTATATCTAGCAAATCCGGCCTATTTGGAGTCACATCTACATCTATCTCGTCAGCTCTAAGCCCCTCCACGCTCATTCCAAGGTCCTGGACATACTTGCTTAGTCTCTTGTCACTTAGACTCTTTCCTATGAGCCTGAATAAATATTTTTTGTCAAATGTAGCGACAGCTATATAATCACCTTCTTCCTTAGCCACCCTAACTCGCTATTGAAGAGCTCTGTTATTGATTTTATACTCTTATCCTTCACCATAAGCGCCCTTTCAACACCCAGCCCCCATGCAAGCACATTGATTTTCTTGCTTACTATGTCTGTAATCTCTTTTCTTATCATGCCTGCGCCTCCAAGCTCAAGCCATTCGCCATTGTAGAGTATGTCAACCTCTACGCCAGGCTCTACGAATGGGAAGTAAGAAGGCTTGAACTTTATTTCTATCCCTATGCTGTTGTATATCCTCTTAAGCACATCAAACAAATTTGAAAGCGTAAGGTTCACGCCTATAATTATGCCATCTGTTTGGTAGAACTCTGCTAAGTGCTTATAATCGATGCTTTCATTCCTGAAAACCCTTCCTACAGAAAACAGCTGAAGAGGCCTTACGGCCGATATCCTGTTGAGCTCCTTTGCATTTTCTCTAAGCGCATAAATGAACCTCGCCGAGACGCTAGTTGTGTGTGTTCTTAAGATAGCCTGTTCAGCAACCTCTTTGTACCAATTTATATGCCAGGCTTTTTCGTGCATCTTTTTAACTTTGCCCACGAGTTTTTCATCCTTTACACTTATCTTCCCTGGGTTGTAGAGGTAGAATGTATCATGCATATCCCTTGCAGGGTGATCTTGTGGCACAAAAAGAGAGTCAAAAACCCAGAATGATGGCTCTATTATAGGCCCAGAGACCTCTTTGAATCCCATGCTCAAGTAAGCATCTTTGATCTCATCTATGAAGCTTTTTAGGGGGTGCCTTTTAGCTACTTCAGCGTCTTCAACAGGCACATTTACATCATATCTCCTAAATCTTTTGCCCTCCCATTTCCTACCTATTATTACCTCTTTGCTTAATTCTCCAAGCTCCTCTTCTACCTCAATCTTTTCCTTAAGCCCTTTCTCGGTAATTGCAATCTTCTCAATCTCCCCTTTCCTTCTTTCCAATATAAGCTTCCTTCTGACCAAGTTTTCAAATGCTTGCTTATACTCTGCTTTGAGCTTCTCAGCCTCTCCAGGATTTTGATAAAGGAGCTTAAGGACTTTTCCTTCTTCTATCTCAGCCCCTTTTAGGTCTTCTTTTGGCAGTAAGAAGCCTTCCTTGATTTCGATAAGATTTTTTTGTTTGAGCCACTGGAGCCCAATCCTCTCTTTGGCATTGAGCTCGCTTACTTTAAGTCTGCCTTCTTTTAGCAAGCGCTTGATAAGCTCTTCCTCAGGCAGCATACTCTGCACATATTCCTCTCCTTCCTTTGAAATTATTACACTCATTGCCTCCTTCTTTTTTACTTCTACCAAGCCCTTGCTCTGCAGATCCTCTAGCGCCCAAAATACAGTATCTTTGCTTAGCCCACTTCTTTTAACAAGTTCATCCAGCGACAGCTCTTTGGCATCTTGGAGTATTTTTAGAATAGAAGCAACCTGCTTATGCACCGGATTCACCTAGCCAATACAATTTTAACATAGAGATAAATTATAGTTGCTGCTATGATTATAATAATAGCTGCATAAATTATCTCTCCATAATTGTTCATGAGGTTTTGGAAGTAGCTTAAGACTTCTTGCTGCGGTGACTCCGTCACTATGTAAGAGAATGTAAATCTTGAAAGAGGCTCTCCAGAAAACCATGAAAATTCAGTGTAGCCTGCATAATTTCCTAAAGCTGATGGCGAAGGAAAGTCGGGTGCGGGGTAAATAGATATAACTTCTGCTCCTTTTGGAATTATTATGTTAAGCCTGCTGTTTGGATAGAGCGCTTCGCCGCTTGCAGTGTGCATGAAGTTGAAAACCTTGTTGTTAAAGATATATTCAAACTTCCTAGGTGCTATTATCTTTTTTGTGGTGACATTGCCTACATAATAGTCCATTGTCAAATAGGCCATGCCGCTGCCATTCATATTCCTCATTACAGGCCCCGGGAGGAAAGTAAACCTGGATATGCTTGAATTTGGGTTTATTATGTGCTCTATCAAATAGCTTGTGCCAAGCGCATTTCCCCATTTGCTGACTGTTAAGTTTATAGCTTGCCTATAAAGAAGGTATTGCTGCACAGAGGAGTTGCTTATAAAAAGCGTAAGAACTTCTATAACGTGCGCATCTGTGTTGTTTTCAAGTATCACAGTGGTATTCAAATAGGTGACATTAAAGTAGGCATTAGCCGGAGTGCTTGCGAGCAAAATCGAAAATAAAGCCAAATATATCCAATACCTCATTTAGATCAGATATAATGGAAATAAAAACAATTTAATATTATTGTTTATGCCAGTGAAAGGGAAAATTAGGCTGAAACCTAATCAAAAGATATATAAATTAATGTTTAGCATATTTATAGAGAGTGATTTTATGATAACAGGAATAGACATAAGCAAAGTAGAAGCCTCTAGATTTTCAAAAGACATGATAACAAACATGAAATTCAACATAAATTTCGACGACGTAAAGATAAACCAGGACAATGTCGAGGTTGCATTTACATTTGTAACCTCATACGAAGGTGGCTCAGAAAGCTCGCCTAAAGGCGTCGGAGAAATAAAGATAAAAGGAAGCATCATCTCGAAGGAGGACAAGAAGACCGTAGAAGAGATAAGTGAAGCTTGGAACAAGGGAAAGACATTGCCGCTTCAATTTGCAGAAAACATAATAAACCTGTTGAATTTTGAATGCGGGGCGAGGGGAACTCTTCTCGCATATTCAATAGGTTTTGTTGCACCGCTTCCTCTTACAAGGGCAAAGCTTCAGGAAGCAGGGCAAAAGAAGTAGGCAATAAAAGCCTACCGTTTCCTTTTTATTATTTAGAAGAGATAGTTAGAGCATGGAGCTGGAAGGAATAATACTAGATATAGACTATATTACGATAGGCAAAAGGGGCATTATAAGGTTTGCACTCAAAAGTGCCGAGAAGGTTTATGAACTTATAGATCTAAGTTTTTACCCTTATTTCTACCTTGTCCCATTTAATAAAAGCTTAAGCAGAGAAGCCATTCTAGGATTTGGAGTTGACGAAGAAGCCAAAGTGACAAATGTTGAAGAATGCACGCTTTACCTATTTGGAAAAGAAGTGAAGGCATTCAAAATCTTTGTAAACAGCCCGCGAGATATACCTGCGCTCAGCGAAGCTCTCATGGAGTTTGGGGAAAGGTTTGAATATGACATAGTATTTTGGAAGAGATACCTGATAGACAAGGGAATCTCTCCGATGCAAGGGGCAAAAGTAAAGGCGCATGAGGAGAATGGCAGGCTCGTTGTAGACGAAATAGAAAGCTCAAACATCGACTCCATCAAGCTTAGCCACATCTCATTTGACATAGAGACATACAATCCGAAAGGGGCGCCAAGGCCAGAGAAAGACCCTGTAATAATGATAAGTTATACAGACGGAAAGGACAAGAGAGTGCTTACGACAAAGAAAATTGAAAAGGATTTTGTCCTTTTATTCGATAACGAAAAAGCGCTTATACAGGGGTTCACCAACATTATAAAGGAGTTGGATCCAGACATAATAGCAGGCTATAATTCTTCAAATTTTGACATTCCTTACCTGCTTTCAAGAAGCAAGGTCCTGAAAGCAGACTTTTCGATAGGGAGATTTGAAGGTGAGGTAAAAAAGGAGCACCACGGCCTCATTGAAGCGGTTCATATCCCTGGAAGGGTGAACATTGATATATACAATGTGGCGAAGTTTGTCTCTGTCGTGGGCGCTGCAGAAAAGCTCATCAAGGTAAACAACTTCAAGCTTGACGAGATATACAGCGCAGTTACAGGCAAGAAAAAGAAAATGGTAGAAAGGAGAGATATCTGGAAGATGTGGGACAACGGGGAACTCAGCGAGCTAGTAGAATACTCTCTGGGCGATTCTCTTGTTTTGGATGAGCTGTACGATTTTTTCCTTCCTCTTGAGGTAGAGGTCTCTAAGGTAAGCGGCTTGACGATGGGAGAAGTTGCGATATCTACCACTGGCCAGCTTGTGGAATGGCTTTTAATGAGGGAAGCCCACAAGAATAATCAGATAATACCGAACAAGCCCAGCGAAGAGGAGATAGAAAGGAGGCTTGCAAATCCAGTTGAAGGTGCGTATGTCAAAACGCCTGAAGCCGGAATCTACAAAAACATAGCAGTCTTAGATTTTAGAGGTTTGTATCCATCAATTATAGTTGCGCACAATATAGATCCGTCTACAATATGCAATGATTGCACAGATTATTACGAATCGCCTATCGGTGTCAAATTCAGGAAAGAGCCTATGGGCATAGCGCCTAAGATCCTCAAGTTTCTGATAGAAGAAAGGATTGAAGTGAAGAAAGCGTATAAGAAAGACCCAGATAACAAAGCACTCGGAGCAAGGAACATGGCCCTAAAGATTCTTGCAAACTCATTTTACGGCTACCTCGGATATGCAAGGTCGAGGTGGTATTCACGCGAATGTGCCGGAAGCGTGACTGCATATGGAAGACAGTATATAATGATGGTGATAAATGAAGCAGAGAAGAGCGGGTTTAAGTCCCTTTACACAGATACCGACAGCGTCTTCCTGCTTCTCGAAGATAAGACAAAAGAAGATGTTTTTGAGTTTATTAAAAAGATAAATTCTATGCTACCAAAAGGAATGGAACTAGAACTAGAAGATTTCTATGTGAGTGGGGTTTTTGTTGGCAAAAGGACAGGCGAGCAAGGCGCAAAAAAGAAGTACGCATTGCTAGCTGAGAATGGGAGGATAAAGATAAGAGGCTTTGAGCTGGTAAGGAGGGACTGGGCAGATATAGCAAGAGAAACTCAGAAGAAGGTGCTTGAATCAATACTAAAAGAGGGGAGCAAAGAAAAGGCGATAGAGATTGTTAAAAATGTAATAGATAGGCTTAGGAAAGGGGATGTATCAATAAAGGAGCTCGTGATTCACACCCAATTGAGAAAAAGCATAAGGAGCTACGATGTGACGTCACCAGAGCTTGCTGCCGCAAAGAAGGCCATAGAACGCGGGCAGAAGAAAGTGGAAGAAGTCGAAGGGACAACAGTGGGGTATGTGATAACAAAGCATGGCAACAGCATCTCTGAGAAGGCCGAGCTTGAAGAATTTGCAAAGGACTATGATCCAGAGTATTATATAGACCACCAAGTAATACCAGCAACGCTTAAGATACTTAAAGAGCTTGGTTACAATGCAGATGAGCTTAAAGGCAGGGGCATGCAGAAAAAATTGGGTGGTTAGATGGATGAGATAGATTACAAGGGCTACGAGGAGGTGGGCAGGGCAACGCGGAGCGCGCTGGAATATGGAAGGAATTTAATAAAAGAAGGTGCGAAGCTCATAGATGTTGCAGAAAAAATAGAGAAATATATTGAAGAAAAAGGCTTCACTTTTGCGTTTCCTGTAAACATATCTTTAGACCAAGAAGCCGCACACTACACGCCAATGGAAGGAGACCCAAAGGTTTTTGGGAAGAATTTAATAAAGCTTGATCTGGGGGCTAGGAAAGGCGAATATCTAGGCGACTCTGCAATAAGCATAGACTTATCAGGGGAGCATGGCGACCTAGTGGAATGTAGCGAAGAAGCAGCAAAAGAGGCCATAAGTTTAGTTAAAGCTGGCAGAAGCGTAAGAGAGATAGGCAGAGCCGTAGAAGAGGTTGCAAAGAAGAAGGGGTTCAATCCCATACAGAATCTTGGAGGGCATGGAATAACAAAAAACGAACTTCATGCAAATAAATTTATACCAAACTTTGACAACAGAGATGAAACTAAACTGGAAGAAGGGGAGGTTATTGCCATAGAAGTTTTTGTCACAACAGGGAAAGGCTTTGTAGAAGATGGGGATTATGTCCAAATATTTAGAAAATATCCAGGCATGCCCAGAAGCCCGATTGCAAGAGAAGTCTCTTCTTTTATAGATTCAAATTTTGGGAATTACCCATTTGCGATGAGGTGGGTTATTAAAAAGTTTGGCGAATTTAAGGCAAAAGCTTCGCTAACTGAGCTTTCCAGGGCAGGCCTTCTTGAAGCCTATCCCCTCCTTGTTGAGAGAAGCAAAGGAATAGTGGCCCAAACAGAATATGAGATGATTGTAGAAAAGGATTCGTGCAAGCTCATAACATAATAATAGTGCAACCATTTTGCATGCATTTATTTGCATGCATTTAAAAGCTTATGCCTTATTAATAATTGTGGGAGCATGGTAGAGTTTAGCCTTAAGGGGAAGGTCGCAATCGTTACCGGTGTATCTAGCGGTCTTGGTGTTGCATTCGCAGAAGGGCTTGCAGAAGCCGGTGCCGATTGTGTGGTGTGCGCAAGGAGGGAAGAAAAGTTGAAGGCGAACGCTGAAGAGATTGCAAAAAAGACAGGGAGAAGAATAGTGCCGGTAAAAACTGATGTTACAAATGAGGAGGACATAAAGAAAGTGATTGAAGTTGCAGACAAGGAGTTTGGCAGGATAGACATACTTGTCAATAATGCAGGAATTGCTGTAGTGGGCCCTACGATAGAGCTGAGCAAGGAGGACTGGAATTTATGCGTACAAACAGACCTGATAGGGGTTGCGCTGTTCAGCAAGCATGCAATGAAGTATATGGTGGAAAAAGGAATAGATGGAAGAATAATAAACATAGCTTCGATATACGGGCTATGGGGAGACATAATACCAGCAGCCCCTTATTATGCTGCTAAAGGAGCGGTGGTAAACTTCACAAGGGCCCTTGCAATAGAAGCGGCGCCTTACAAAATAAGAGTAAATGCAATTGCACCTGGATATTTCCCAAGCGAAATGACAAAGGATGTGCTCAACAATAAAGAAATTTTAGATCATATACTAAACTCTACCCCGCTGGGAAGGCTGGGAAATCCTGAAGAGTTAAAAGGTGTCGTGGTCTTTTTGGCTTCTGACGCTTCTTCATACATAACTGGGCAGATAATCGCTGTTGATGGCGGTTGGTCAGCAGGAAGCACAAAAAGAAGCTTTAGGTTCTAGGTATTTTTGCCAGCTAAAAGCTACCAAGGCACTTTCTTGAGCTTCATCTTGTGCGCTCCAATGTTTGTGAGCTTGTGAAGGATTCCCGTAAGTATGGTAAGAAATATCAAGCCCCCTATCCCCGGCATATGACCCATAGGATAAGCAAATATAAGCGCAAAAGCAAAAAACATGTATTGATCAAGCAATGGCACATTTGAGCCTGGTTTTCTATTCAGCCTCCTCTTGATGAAGCTCCCAAGCAGGTCTCCAGCATGCGCGCCAAAAGAGAGGAGCACACCTACAGCAAGCATGTAGGGCAAGAAGATAGATTCGAATGCCCCTACCAGTATGCCACTAGCTATGCCTGCTAAAAAGCCTCTTATAGTCTTGTGGGGCCCGAATATAGGCTTGCCTTTAAGCTTCTTTCCCATATCAATGGCTCTGCCCCCACCAAATATTACTGGTGCGCCATTGGCGATGTAAGCTGGCAGTATATATATTATGGGATAAACAAAGAGAGAATAGATGTCTATACAACCACCTAGGCAAGCCTCCCTTCAGCCACTTTCTTAGAGCCTCCTCCAGAAAAGCTACTGAGCTTCGCTCTTGCAAACTCCAATGCGTTTTTCTCGCTTGAGCTCATGCAGACAACGTAGTCCTTGCTTTTTATGAGGGCAACGCACTTTCTCTTCTTTGTGAGCTCGCTTGCTATGCCGCGCATAAGCTCAACAGGCGCATTTATCTCAATAATATACTCATCCTTTTCACCCATCTGCTCGGCTATCTTTTTGGAAGCTATCTCAACAGCATCTTTATAGTCTCCATAAAGCTTGTTCTGCCTCTCTTTAAGGGCAACAACCCCTTCATAGATCTTTTCTTTTTCCAGGTTCAACAGCGGAGAGAGTTTTGAGAGCTGCAAGTCTTCCATTTCAAAATAATCAAGCGCAGCCGGCCCTGCAACATATTCTATCCTCACAATCCCGTCATGCACCCTGCTTGAGCCTATTATCTTTACAATGCCAAGCAGATGCTCTCTGTTTACAGCATGCAAGCCGCCACATGCCTCAGCATCTATTAGTTTGCCGTCTTTTGTCGTTATAGTAACTATCCTCATCTTTTTTGAAGGTACCCCATGGCCCTGATATATTGTAAATCCAAATCTTCTTTCTGCTTCTCCTCTCTCCATTTCTTCTACATTAACTTTTATCCCGTTGAATATCTTTTCATTTACTTTCCTCTCTATCCTTACAATCTCTTCTTCGCTCAGCTTCTCATAATGCGCAATGTCTATATGGGCTTTGTAAAAGCCTTTGTTTGACCCTTCTTGCCATGCATGCTTGCCAAGCACCTCCCTGCATGTTGCGCTTACAAGGTGCGTAGCTGTGTGGTGGGCTATGAGCCTGTTCCTCCTTTCTATATCAACCTTTGCATGTGCAAGCGCCCCTTTCATGAAATCTTTCTTATTTTCTACATTTTCAGCCATTACATGCACTATCACGTCCCCCACCTTCTGTACATCCTTAACCTCCACACCGTTTATTATTCCCCTGTCAGATTCCTGGCCTCCGCCTTCTGGATAGAAAGGGGTCCTATCTAGGACAACATAGTTCTCTTTTGTAAATAGTATGGTGCTTTTGGATTCTGTTGCAAATGAGTAGTAGAGCTGCTCTGTTTTTGGAAGTTCTGGAAGCTCCAAGTTTAGTTTTCTCTCTTTTTCCTTTTTGGCAAAATCCCCCTCTATTATATGGGAGTATATGTTTTCAGGCATTTCTATACTCATCCCTTTCTGCTCTGCCATGCTCTTCAGGAATTCTGGCGTGACGCCATGGCTCTCATAAAGCATCTTCAGCTCCTTGACGCCAAGCTCTTTCTTTTTTGAAAGCACTTCTTCGACTATCTTCCTAGCATGCTCCTTGCTCTTTTCATAGCGGCTTCTCTCAATGTCAACAACTTTCCTGAAAGTCTCTATGTTTTCATTGAGTTCTGGATAAAGCGGCTTTAGGTCATTTGCTATCTTCTCAGCAAGCTCAGTTATATCTATATCAAATTTGTACTCGTCAATAAATGAATAAGCCCTTCTAAGTATTACTCTAAGGTTGTAGCCTCCTCCTACATTTGAAGGAAGTGCACCGTCTGATATTGCAAAGAGGAGCGTTCTAATATGGTCAAGTATGGCGTAAAGGGCTTGCGTAGGCCGCAGCTCATTTTTGTAGATCTCTTTAGTTATTCCTGTTTTTTCGAATACCTCTTTTTCTAGCTTTCCAAGGTCTTTGACCTCATCGGCATTCAAACTGCCTGCAGCCATTGAAAAATCATGGAAGAGCTTCCTGTCAAATTTTATACCAAGCCTTTTTCTAAGATCCTCAAGCTCCTTATAGAATACAGCCTCGTATGCATTTTCATGGCCCGTATAGAACCAAAGCAACCTCTCAAACCCCCAGCCTACATCAACAACCTTTCCTGGAAGCTCAGAGACCACCCCATTCATATACTGGAACTGGGTGAATACGCTGTTTACAAGCTCGTTGCCTTGCGAGAAGCTTTCAAGGCATGGACCAAATTCTGAAAAGTCCCCCATAGCCCAAACATCCTCGTGGTATATGAGCTTCTCTTTCTTTACTCCAAGAACTTTTGTGAGAAATTCAAAGTTGAGCTCTATAGTTCTATCTCTCCAATACCCTTCCTTCGGCCAATTGAAAGCATGCTGGCCTGCCATCATAAAGCTTGTAAAGTGTCTGCCTGTAATACCTACATTTTCTATGTCGCTGAACCTCAGGCATATCTGTGGCACAATAAGTGGGTTGGCACTGTATTCAAAATTCATCATTCCATTCTCAATGCGCTGGAAATCTTGTATGCTTGCTATGGTGAAATACAAGTCCTGCCTCCACCTACTTACTACAGGATATCTCCTGATCACTTCATGCCCATTTTTCTTGAAGAAATCTTCAAATTTCTTCCAGAAGTCTACATAGTCTATATTTTCAGGCTTCTCTTTGAAGAATGTATATTTTGTATGCGATGGGTCATCACAAACATCTCTATCTTCAATGCTCCAAAAGTACCTTCCGCAGATCTTGCACTTCCTTCTTTTGAACCCTTCCCTTTCAAAAAGTTCTGTAGAATAGTATTCCTTATATTTTTTGGAAAATTCCTCCTTCAATGACTCTTTAGAGAGTTTCATTGTACCACACTCTGCACTCCTTGCCATAGAACCTGCAGAATTTGCATTTCCATTTTTCATCTTCTGCAACAGGCCTTGCCTTCACCTCACCATTCCAATACCTCATTGCTTCGATGAGGAGCTTGTTGAGCTCTTCTTCATTGTATTTGAATCTTATTGTTTCAACTCTCTCTCCTGTAAATCTGTCTATGTATACAAGCTCAAGCTCATCGCTCACCTTAGGCATTGTATAAATTTCATCAAACATCTTTTTATAAATTCCTTCTATGCTTTGCAGTTCCCTTGCTATGCCAAGCGCCTTTAGTTCTTCGGCAAATCTGTCTGACAGGGGCTTAAGCCCTTTTAGATAAGTGTTTTCAAAATTTTCATGGGTGTACCTCTTAGCAATTATGTCGTCTAGCATGCGTTTGTATAGCATAATCTGAATTTTATGGGGCCTCACAACAGCTTCGTTTATAGCATATCTTGTTTCCCTGGTCTTATTCTCAATTACCACAACGCTGCCTTTTTCCAGCCTCAGCTCATCTATCTTGCCAATAATTTTGAATCCGTTTATAGAGCCATAGATCCTTATCTCCCTTCCAACGCCCTTCTCCTTTAGCCCTTTCAGGGAGAGGTAGTTCTCATAGAACTCCTTGTAAAGAAAATCAGTATAGTTTATTGGCGTTATAGCAAGAGGTATATATGTCTCTGCTTGAAGCTCAGCGTGGATCTCTGCCCCTTTTGCCATCTCCTTGGTATACCTCTTACCATAAAGGTAGTTGAGCTCCATCTGCTTTTCGCACCAAAACTGGCTAGCGATATCTGTTGCAGAGATGCTCTTTTTTCCAAGCTTTTCTAGAATGTTTTTCCCTTCCAATCAGACCGCCTATCTTTCTTCATCGCAACTCAGGCTCAGCGATCACCTGTTTCATCACTGTTTAATTTTTTCATTTAATACTTAAAAGAATTCCCTAAGTCCATGTTGAGGATTATACAATGCACTTTTAGATTCTTTGTTTGCAGCAAAATATGAAGATTTTGCCTATGTTTCTTAGCGCTTTTGGCTTTTGAAAACTCCATATGAAAATGTCGCTGCCCCTGTAGCCATAAGCATTAAAGTTAGTGGAATAAATGATGGGTTTGCCACACTAAGGTAAATTCCTATGCCTATCTGAGTTAGTCCAAAGCCTATGGTGCCATCATCCTTTCTTAGCAAGCCTTTGAAGCTTTCAGATTTGTCTACATCTGAAAATTCTACTCTTCTCTTCTTGATGAGCTCTTCTGCAAGTTCCTCTCTGCCATGCACTTTCTCTTCCATATCTACCAAATAGATTTTGCCAGGAAAAAATAAATAGCTTAGCTTGATAAAAAACATGAATACCATGAAACTGAGTGAGTTCGAGCTCTTCATATTTGACTTCGATGGAACGCTGAGCATGCCCTCTTTCCTAGTGCGACTCACCAGATTTTTCAAGAGGAGATACAAGATTGATTTCATAATAGAGCATGAGGATCTATTCAGCAAAGAGGGAAAGGTTGTTGTCGAAAGGAGGCTCGAATGGAGGGAGAAGCTCTTCAGCAAAATCTATGACCTATACGCTTTTTTCTTCAAGCCAAAGATAAAGCCCGGCACAATTGAAGTCCTCAGAGAGCTAAAGCGCATGAAGAAGAAGGTCGCCCTGTTTAGCGATGGGAAGGAAGACAGGATAAGAAAAGAGCTTGCAATGCTGAGGCTTGAAGAATACTTTGACCTTATTCTTGCTGCAGATTCAATCAAAATATTCAAGCCAAATCCTACTCCTTTATTGCTTATATTAAGGAATATGAAAGTGCCCAAAAAGAAGTCGGTCTACATAGGCGATATGGCAGTTGATATAATGACTGCAAGATTTGCAGGCATAAGCTCCTGCGCTGTTGCAGATGGGCTTGGAGGAAAGAGAGACCTTGAAAAGGCAAAGCCTGATTTTTTGTTTGACAATTTGAAAAAGCTGAGAGAAGGGCTTAAAGGCTAGTGGCATTAGAACCAATTCTAATGCACATTCCAGTTGGCTATAGCATTAATTATTTAAAACCAGCATTCAAAATAAATAAAGGCGACCAAATGCACATCGACCTTCCAGAAGCTAGGATCTCATTAGATGGAAGCAGTGGAAATGCAGACTTTGTTTTTATCTCGCATGCCCATTCTGACCATATAAAAGGAGCAAGAGGCAAAAACATTATAACAAGCGAAGAGACAGCTAAGATAATAGAAGCAAGGGAAAAGATAGGACTTAAAAGGAGCTCTGAAGGCAAGTTTGAGATGCTTGATGCAGGCCACATCCTTGGCTCAAAGCAGCTTTTTATAGATTCTTCAATAGGTTATTCTATACTCTATACAGGCGACTATCAGCTTCAGAAATCGTGTGTTGCTCCAGCAATAGAGCCTAGGCAAGCAGATATATTGATAATAGATTCCACCTATCCTTACCTCAATGTAAAATTCGATGAAAGAAGCGAAGTGGAGGAGGCGATAAGGAAGTATATTACGCTCAAGCTTGAGAAAGGGATTGTGTTGTTCAGCGCCTATTCACTCGGCAAAGCGCAGGAGCTTGTAAAGATAATAAACAGCATAGGCATAGTTCCAGTAGTAGACAAGAAGATAAGCCAAGTGAACAAAATATACAACGAGTATGGTATGGGGTTAAGGTATGCTTCTTTCTATGATAACGAAGACGAATTCAATGAAATAGTAAAAAGGAATTTTGTTGGAATAGTGAGCACAAGAAGCATAAGAGAGCTTGCAAGAAGTGTTGGCATTGCATATGGAAAGAAGGTCTTTACCGCTATTGCAACTGGATTTGCAAAGATGTTTAGATTTGAGACTGATGTGCAGTTTGGGCTTAGTGACCATGCAGATATATACCAAGCCCTTGAGTACATATCAATTGTTAATCCAAAAATTATCTATACCTCTGGCAGCAATTCGCACTTAATGGCTGAAAACTTAAAGAAATTTGGATACAATGCCACTCCTTTTGCAGGGCTAAGCATGCTTGAGCTTGCATATAATAACGCCAGACTAATGAGTTTATGATAAGAGCTTTTCTAGGGCAGGGTAGCCTTCAAGCATGTGCTGCTGTTCCAATTGCTGGTAAAGCATATACATTATACCTACTGTAAGGAGTATGCCCATGCCCGTGCCTACAGCCCCTGTGAGCGTTGCTAGCGCAGCTAGAAGCCCAACAATAATGCTACCCAGCACTGTTATTGTAGGTATGTATTTGTTTAGTACACTTTCTATGATCCTTGGATCCCTTCTAAATCCAGGTATCTGCCAGCCTACTTCTTGAAGCTGGTCAGCGACATTCTTTGGATTTTGACCTGTCATTTCTATCCAGAATTTGCCGAATACTATGCAAAGCAGGACTAGGACAAGTGTATATACTATTACATGTATCCATTCAGGCACAAAGGCAATACCGCCCCATGGAAGGTAAAGCTCTGTCTTGAAAGTTGCAAGATAGGTAAAATATGAAGCATAGCTACCTATGCCGCCATATTGGGCTGCATATGGCATAGGGAAGCTTGGTGATATAAGGTAAAGCAGACCCCCTGCAAGCTCAGGCGTGCCGGTTGATGAAGGTGTATACAAGGCGATGAATTTGGCAAGGTTTGCAAGGTTGCCGCCAACTCCAGCCAGGAACCTAAACCAAACATCCAAGCTTAGCTCAAATGAGGTTGCAAGAATGACAGGCAGCACGCTTACATAAAGAAGTGGTATAGGCAGCCTGCCTCCAATTCCCCTAAACTGGCTGAATACAAGCGGAAGCTCTACCTTTATTTCATAGACATATATGCTTATGAGGAAGACCACTATCGCAAAGAGAAGCGGACCAAACGCCATTATGGCATTTGGTATTGCGCCAGCACCGCCATTCGATATTGCGCTTATCGCTTCTGGAAGTAAGATTGAGATTGTGCCAGCAATTATTGAATATGCTACACCTCCAGCAATGAAGAGGTTTATGCCTGAGGTTAGCCCATATTTGGTCATCATCTCATCAAGGAATATTACTACTATTGCACCTAACGCCAGTTGCGCCACAACTATCCAAAACAAAGAGTTGCTTAGGATTGGGACATACCCTGTGGAAGTAAATATGAAAGCTTCTATCAATGCTATAATTATGGCCGTAAGCTTTTGTATGCCTTGGAACCTGCCCTTCTGCTCCATATCATTTGTATCTAATTTTATGAGCCCAGCGCCCATGAGGAGCTGCAGGAGTATGCTTGCAAGCACTATAGGCCCTATTCCAACAGTTATAAGGCTCCCTATTCGCGCTGCGAAAATTATGCTCATAAGCTGGTAAAGGCCGCTTTTTATTGTGACCATATTTACTCCATAAGCTGGTATACTAAAAAGCAAAAAATAGACAGTCAATATAACGCCGGTCCATTTAAGCTTGTCTTTCAGGCCTAGAGGCGTTGAAGGCTTCTGTATAGAAGGTATGAATTTAAGCACGGGGTCTAGCTTCTCCAGCATAGAATCAACTAAAATTTAGAATATATAAGATGGCGAATTTTTAAATACCTATCATGCATGTTTGGAAAGATAATCTCTTTAAGGCCATAAAAATCAGCCTCAATAGAAAAAGAAAGTTTTTTTATTTTTTTTAAAAAGAGGTATAAATGAGACTATGAATAAAATAAGCAGAGTTTTATACAAAAACAAAAAGCATGAAGCAAATTTAATTTATTATAAAAATAAAGCAAAAGCCCAGAGCGCAATGGA
>JBAMLI010000092.1:0-2558 GCA_039793645.1 archaeon | reverse complement strand
CAAACACATTGGTATATAAATGTTGATGGTAGAAGGCTCTAATGGGATAGAGTATGATTCTAACCACGAATTTATTCGTGGGGAGGATGTCAGATTGCAAATTATAGCTAAAATAAGAAACGGATAGCATCGGGTAGCATTGGTTAAAAAGGCTTTTAAATATTAATGCTGATAAAAAAAGAGTGGTTCCATGAGTATCTTGCTTATTGCCGGAATAATAGTAATAGCTATTCTTGCCCTTGTAGTTATTGCAGTATGGAATGCACTTGTGGCACTGAAAAACAATGCAAAGAAGGCTTGGGCAGATATTGATGTTTTGCTCCAAAAGAGACATGATGCACTTACAAAATTGATTGATACGGTAAGTGCGTACATGAAATACGAAAAGGGTGTCATGACTCAGATAACGCAGCTCAGAAGCCAGTGGGAAAGCATACCGCAAAGTGATATACAATCGAAGATAAATACCTCTAACCGGATATCTGCTGCGCTCAAAAGCCTTTTTGCAGTTGCAGAGAATTATCCTGATTTAAAAGCAAGCAACAGCTTTATGCAGCTTCAGCAGACAATAATGGACCTTGAATCGCAGCTTGCTGACAGGAGAGAGTATTATAACCAAGCTGTAACTGACTTAAACATAAAGATACAACAGTTCCCATACAATCTTTTTGCAGGCATGATGCACTTCACAGCAATGCCACTTTACCAGGTACCTGGTGAGGAAAAGGCTGACGTAAAGATAAACTTGGAAGTACCGTGATTAGGTATGGACACTACATCAGGTACATCAACACCAACTATCCCATCAGGCTTCCCTTCAAGTAATGCACCAAATAACTCACCTAATGGGCAAAATAGTGATGGATCACGTCCTGCAGACCAAACTTCGTCTTCACAGCAAGGCAATATAGTAAGCACGAGAGGGGGCCAGATAAGCAGAAATGTCGGCACCTACTCTTTTTTTACAAAATATAATAGTGCCTCCCAAACCTGGACTTTATTCGATCCATCTCTTGCGAACTCTAGCTTGGTGAGTATCGCTGGAAGAATAAATATTAGTGGAAAAAGACAGTGGACTACTATAACAATCTTCTTAGTAATGGTTATCGCTTTGATAGGGGCGGCAACCTTTTCTCCATTTGTTACTTTTATACTGGCAATACTCCTTGGCATCTTCCTAATGTACGTGGGCTATTCCTATTTATCACAGCATCTGCTTTTGTCCAATACCCCAATTTCAAAAATTGCTTCGGCTCCAGTAGGCTTTGGGGTTTTTCAGGTAAGGTTCAATCCAGAGGATGAAAAGCCACTGGTATCCCCACTAGCAAAAACACCCTGCTCCCTATATACCGTCGCACTTATAAGGACGCTAAAGCAGAATATCTATTCGTCAAATCCCAGGATGGAAAATTTATTCATACCGAATAACAGAGCAAACCCAAATTATGTAAGGAATACCACTATGCAGTACGTGTTGAGTTATTTTTCAAAAGGAAAAAAATCTACCCTTTATGATGGCACTGGCCACCTTGTAACCGACTTAAGCTCGATTCGAGTTGGGGGAAGCTACAGGGTATATAAGCTTTACCCAAAGCTTCTAGATTCATTGACACATCCATTTGGTGGAATCCCTAATGAAATAGCTCCAATAAAAGAAGCAATAGATAGATCAATACAAACAGGCCAGGACCCTGATTTAGAAAGTGCTCTAAGTGGTGTTAAGAATGCACAGTGGTCACGCATAGGTTCGCCTGATATGGACAGATCAATACAAAATACAGGTTTTTACCTCGTAGAATACACATTACCGACTAATATTGATTATACTGCGGCCGGGTTTGTAGACCATACAGATAAACAGCTTAACGGCAAGCCCGTAAGCAAATTAACCCCAGATCCAGGATCTAAGATGTTTTTGCTTTCACCATATAACCAAAAGCAGGTTACTAAAAAAGAATTTAATACAGCTATTTTATCTTTTGCAGCTAGCTTAATAGTAATTTTATTAGCATATGCAATAGGCACTCATAACAACATCTATCAGTGCATTTTAATGGTAAACAATAGCGGTACTTATTATTGCCATTTCTTAAATGGCTCATTCATTCCTCTAGGAGGATCGTCTAATTTGGTACAAGCCAAATCAAATAATAACCTAGCAACGCAATCGGCACACCCCACAAGCTAGCCTTCTGTCAATACCACCATTCCTACAACAATACCTTATGCAGCAACTCTGAATCAAACCCAGTGCAATATGGTGAATATTAAAACTGTTGCTCTCTCAAGCCAATAGTGCAAAACTGCACTTGGAACGAGGCGATATAAACATAACCCTCGGTGGCGGAAATAGTGGTTGGGCATCTGTAAAGATCATTGCAAACAATGGCACGCAGATGTATACAAAAGGTGGCGCATATTACTGCCCTGCTCCTTTGGGCTCTATCTATTTGCCAAGAGGCGAATACACTGTAATCTTATCAACAGGCAATGGTGGAGGCGGCTGTGGCGCTGCAGAACTTATAATCCAATAAATTTCCTTTGGGGTTTTAGTAATT
>JBAMLI010000091.1:0-2646 GCA_039793645.1 archaeon | reverse complement strand
GGATAATATTCATACCTATGGCCATAATGTCCTCAAGGAGAAATTCAGGGAATAAATAAAATCATTAAAAAGATTAGAAAAACACTTAGTCACTGGTTTCTTTCATCTTAAATTGGGGCACCTAAGCAGAATAGAGACTTAGAGGATTTAAAACAGGTAATTTCAAAGAAAATCGCTTCTCCTCCCTATAATGCATTTACAATAAAGGTATTGATTCAAGCAAAAAAATGCTTGAATTATGTTCTCTGGTTTTCAGTAGAATCGCAGTGGTTCATAGAATAAAAGGCGGATGATGCGGGAAAAATGGTAATATATGTTAATCCAAAATATGCATCTCAGATATGCATATATTGACAGAAATTATGGTCTGTTTCAATTTTTAAGTGCAAGGACTACTGTTTTAAGCTGAATGCCTCAAGGAACATCGAAATAACGGGTAAATCTGAGTATTTCAGTCTACACTCAGTCAATCCCTTCGATTCAACTAATACCTTATACGGTTAAGTGATGATCTGTATCAAGCCCTATCGCCTAGGGATTTAACTCAAAGGATTGATACTACAACGTATGTTATATAGGCAAAAATGAATGCAAGAATAAGCTGTACAGCAATGCTGACAAGCGTGAGGGCCAATCCAACCCTCTTAGCTAACGCTGTTAGGGTTGCTATACAGGATGAATAGAATGCAAGGAAAACCATCAAGGCCAAGGCAGAAGCCACACTCAATGACCCAATCAGGGAAAGACCTCCAAACTCTGCGAGTATACCAATTACAACTTCCTTGAATATCCATCCTCCCATCAGGGAAACTGATACCTGCCAGGGTATGCCTATTGGAGCAAACACCGGCTCCAAGAATTTTCCTGCAACTCCAAGCCAAGAATCAGTAACATCATATGTAATGCCACCTGGTCCAAGGATAGAGGGTAACCAAAGCAGTATCGTGGTTGCAATAATCAATAATGATAGCTTCTTTAGAAAATCGGCCAGATAATCCCATGTCCTGAGACCCACAATACGCCAATTTGGCATCATTATAGGCGTAGGTGGAAGTTTCTCAACCTCCGAAGGGTGTCCAACTATGGAATGATAAATAATGAAACCTAATAATATTGCAATTATAGTTGCAAAGTACGGAACTAAGAATGCTATTGGCACAAGATATGAGGGGAGTACTACAGATGCTATCATTATGAATAGTGCCATCCTGGGTGCGCATGGTATGTATGGAATAAGAAGGGCGGTCAAAGTCCTGCTTCTCTTCCCCCAAAGTACCTTAGTTGCTGTCATTGAAGGTATGTTGCATGAAGCACCCATGAAGGCTATCACTATACTGCGTGGTGAAAAGCCAAATTTTGAGGAAATTTTTTCTACACCTGAGCTCAGAGCTCCTATAAGACCTGTTTGTTCATAAAGTGCCATAAAAAAAGATACTGCGGCAACATAAGGTATGAATAGTATTACCACGGAAACTCCTGACCATATTCCGTTCTTTAGAAAGAGAGTTAGTAATGGATTCCCGGGTATCACCAGTAAACCTGCTACCCAATCTAGGGCCGGTTCAATAGCCGGAATAAGGGCGATGGGGCTATCACCGAAAGGTGTTGTTCCATCTACAAAGATGAGTAAAACCATAAGTGTTAATAAAAGGATCCCCAGAAGTGTTGGTATTGCAACGGATGGTCTGCTCAGCAACTTTGCCTTCCATATATTACCCTTGAATTCCACATTAATTTCTGGAACATCTGTCTTTATGCCCTTATCACTTGCTAACAATTCCTTTAACTTTTGAATGCCAACACCCTTGGCAGCCGATGCATATACAACAGGAACACCCAGCTTAGAGGATAGTGTTTCCTCATCAATGGCTGGATTGGCAAGATCTACCATATTAAGTACAAAGATCACCTTCTTTTTCTTTGCCATGATTCTTAGAATGTTCAATGATTCCTTCATAACATGGGGTGCACCGATAACAACAATACCTTGGTAATTTCCATTAAAGGCATCAGAAAGTGCAAGGATTTCATCCTCATCCTTGGGATTTTCAACATTAAATATACCTGGTAAATCGGATATTTCAATAGTTGTATCCCCAATCTCGAATGATCCAATTTCCTTATCCAATGTCTTGCCAGGATAATTTGCAATCTTTACACGTCTGCCAACAAGCCGATAAAAAATCATCGACTTGCCAACATTAGGAGGACCCACAAGAGCATATTTTATGGTCTTCATATAAACCACCCTTTAATTTGATCATAACCCTATTGAATATCATTCCTTCCTCACCACTATAAATTTTGCAATTTCCCCATCAATTGCAATATCATTCCCATTTAGTGATACTATCATGGTTCCTCTTTCTCTCATGAATCTTTTAACTCTCACATGAGTCTTTATAGCAAAACCAATATCCATTAGCTTCCTAACAATTTTATCATCCCCATGAACTGTTACCACATAACCACCATCGCCTTCAGATAATTCTAAAAGCAGTTTAAGATCTCCATTCTCTCTGTATTTATAAAGTAGGTTGGAAATTCCATTAAATACATCATCATCAATGACATGCTCTATCTTGCAAGCAAGATCATGAATTTTACTTTCATCCACGTTTATGAATTTTAGAAACTCCTCTATAA
>JBAMLI010000090.1:0-2740 GCA_039793645.1 archaeon | reverse complement strand
CTGTCGCCACAAAAACAACCTTTCCTTTTCCTTTCAAGATTTTCATCACAACACCTTCTATTCCTAGTTGATTATCAAATGCTTAAAAATGTTTAGTTTTTGAGAGTTTACATCTGTATATCTTCTCCTCTATGCAAGCTTTATTAATCGCGCTGATGAAATATAATCATGTGCATCACCAGGCTTATGAGAAAATTTGTGAAATACAAGCATGCCCGCGCTCGCATAGGCGGCAAGAAGCTCCATCTTCTTGTTGCTGATTCTTTCCCAAAGCACATGCTCGGGCTTATGCACATGCGCTCCATCAAAGAAAGCGAAGGAATGCTCTTTATCTTTTCAAGGAATGCATATCATGGCATATGGATGCGCAACATGCTCTTTCCTATAGACATAATCTGGCTTGATGAAAAGTTTGAAGTTGTTGATATTGTTGAGAATGCAGAGCCTTGCCAAAGCATATTTGGATGCAAAACATATATGCCAATAAGCCAAGCAAGGTATGTAATAGAACTCAATGCTGGTTCTTCAAAAAAGCTGGGTATTAAAAAAGGCTCAAGGCTTATCGTTGAGATAGCCCCTGGCGAGAATTGAACTCGCGACCTACTGCTCTATGGGCATTTACCATGCAGTCGCTCTACCACTGAGCTACAGGGGCGATTCTATGAGGATATGCTACAATACTTTATAAATTTTATCTCCTTCCCTAACTTTTTGGATTACCTTCAATCCTATTGACTCGCCGCTCCCCGCTTCCTCAACATTTATGTGCTCTATCTGTATGCTCTCTACCTTTTGCTGGAAGTTCGTGCTCTTTCCCTCTATGGATATGATGTCTCCTACTTTTAGCCTGTTGCTCAGCTTCACTATTGCAACGCCTATCTTGTCGTAGTAGTGCGTCACCTCCCCAACTGGATTCTTGTTCTCCATAATTTTAAATAAGAATGATAACTTAATAGGTTTTTCCATGCACTCATGGCTTGGAGAGAATGCTTTTATAAACCTCTTCTGCATAGTCTGCAGAGAACCTCCTCCTTACAATCTCCCTTATCTCTTTGACTTTCTTTTGGTATTTTTCATAGTTCTCCAGTGCATCATCAAGGCTTTTGCCTATATTTTTTTCATCCAGCAAAAAGCAAAGCTCTTTCACCTCTTTTGGAAGAGAGGTTGAGCCCACAATAAATACGGGCACGCCAAGCATCATGGCTTCCAGCGTTATTAGCGACAAGCCTTCCCTTGCTGAGAACATAAGGAGCCCTTTGGACTCTTTTATCGCTTTGAAGAGCTTCTTTTGGCTGAGCCTTCTTATAAACTTTACCTTCTTTTCTATGTGCAAGTCCTTTGCAAGCGCTTTGAGGTTCGATTCTTCAGGCCCTATCCCTATAATCTTTGCATTTGCCTTGCTCCCAGCTATTGCCCTTAGCACCATATCCACCCTTTTCTCCGGTATGAGCCTTCCTATAGCTATAAACTGGTCCTTTTTCTTTGCTTCTTTTGCACTTACTTCATAGCTTGATACAGCCGCAGGGAATACTATACTCTCCTTGCCAAACAGCTCTTTGAGCTCTTTTGCAGTCTGCTCAGAGTTTGAGATGAAATGCTTTGTGAGTTTTGAAGAGAGGTATTCTACAAAGTAGCCTATCAAACCTAGCGATCTTCCCATGTATTTTTGCCAGTACTCTTTTTTCCAAACCTCATGCCATGTTATTGCAAACTTTATCCCTTTGAGCTTCGCATAAAGCCATATGGTGAAAAGGTGCAGGAATGGAAATGCGTCAGCGTCGATAATCTCAAAATCATCATATTTTGCAAGCTTGAAGGGAAGTATGAGCGCATACTTCAACGGCCACTTTATGTTCCTCCTCCCATGCACATACATCTTCTCCACAGGCATTGCTACGCCGCAGCAGTGGTAGTTTATTCCTTTGAATCTAAACTCCTTCCCAGGCATGCCCTCCCTTTGCATCGTGAAGCAGTGCACCTCATGGCCTTTCTTTGCAAGGCTTTCCATTATAAGGAACCGCCTCTTCTCAATGCCGCCATTGAACCATGGGTAAGCGCTATCATATGCAAAGGCTATCTTCATGATTTAGTTTTAAATGTCAAAGATTTTAAATTTAGGCATTATGCAATGCCTTAAAAAATCGGCAAATGTCAAAATAACTAGCAATAGTTAGCGTATTGCTTAGTTAAATTTAAAAGCTTATGCTTCTTTTATTATAGCGTGATCTAAATGGCAAGGCAAACAACAAATTGGGGAATTTTTGCCTTGGAGTTCATAGGAAGCCTTTTCTACCTAGCAATAGTCTTCAGCACAAGCGGCACCTTCATGAACAACAACTGGGGAGCGGCCGCCCTTTGGCTGCCTTTGCTTTATGCAATAGGTGTAATTGGTTCTATAGCCCTTTTCTTTATCAGCTTTGGCAACATGGTGAATGGCCTGGATGAGAAGGCAGTCTCTATGGGCGCAATGAAGGCAACAGTCTGCACAGGCATAGTGCTGGCGGCACTGACCTATGGAAATGCAGCCTATTTTGCCGCGACTCTGATAGGCTTCACAGTAGCATTCATAGGAAGCGGCCTAGGCTACAAGAAGTAATTTCTTTTTTCTTTTCTTTTCTTGCTTTTTTTCTAGCTTGTGCTATTGTAGACTATCTTGTATATCCTTGTATCAGGGTTGAGATAAACTAATTCTAGCCTCGCAACATTGTTGTTCCACAGGCACTCATTGCTGTTGCAGAAA
>JBAMLI010000089.1:0-20635 GCA_039793645.1 archaeon | reverse complement strand
GTCATACTAAGTTGAGGTAGGATAACATAATTGGAAGTATTATGGTTGCATCCCCATCTATTGTTGTATATTTTGCCCTCTCTTTCACTTTCCCCCAAGAGACTGCTTCAGTGAGCCTTGCTCCAGATAAGCTCCCGTCGTATTGCGTGGCTGTAGTTATATATACTGCATAGTCAAGCCCGCCCTTGAACTGGTTCCACCAAATTACATGATGTTTGCTTATACCTCCGCCTATCATTAATGCGCCTGTTACTTTGTGGTCAAAAGAGATATTGCTCAGTTCAAGCTCATCTTTGATAAGGTTAAGCTTGAATCTGTGGTCTTGGGAGAAAAGGGTAAGCTGCGTGCCAAAAGCCCCGTCCAGTATACCAGGGCAGTAAATCTTTACATTGTGCAGATACGCCTGCCTTATTATTGAGTGCTCATCCTTTATTCTTTTGCCGAATTCATATATGAGTTCACTTGCACTATATTCTTCTTTGTAGTCTTTTGAATTGTAGATGTCATCCATTATTTCGCTGAAATAATCCTCAACGGCAAGCCCGTACTGGTCTCTTTCTATGAATATGTTCCCAAGCCTGTAGATGTTGAGCTTGTGGAGCCAAGCGTCATCGACTTCAAAGCTGCCAAGGCTGTACTTGCCGCCATGAGCCTTTGCAAGGTCGTGGTCAAGAGTACCCCCTGTTGTTACTATCGCATCAAAGTACTTGACAGCATCAGCTATCATGCCCCTAAGCCCTGTGGCTATTATGTCTGCAGGAAATGAAAGAAAGTTGAATGAATCCTTGTCATTTATCATCTCTTTCAGTATCTTTATTCCGTTCACCATATGCTGCGCTGAGAAGCCACCTATTTTGTCCATGCTGTCTATGAGTTCTTTTACAGTCATGTTTTTCTTTAACTTCACATCTTTGATTGTGTCTCTAAGTAGATCCTTCTTGTTCATTTTCCCACTTTGAAATCAATTAACTTTATATCTCTTTTTGTATAAGTAATCTATATAAAGGCGACTGGTATGGAGTTGAATAATGTTTCACCTGATGATGAGGAGCTCCTAAGATTTATAGAATCTGCCAGGCCAAAGATATATGTTGTAGGGGCTGGCGGAAGCGGATCAAACACAATAACAAGGATGGCAGAGATAAACATTGAAGGGGCAACGCTTGTTGCGGCGAATACTGATGCATCACATCTTGCGAAGACAAAAGCAACAAGGAAGATACTTCTAGGCAAGAAGGTTACAAAAGGCCTCGGCGCTGGAAGCGACCCCAAAATCGGAGAGGAAGCAGCGCAGGAAAGCAGAGATGACATTCGGCATGTGCTTGGGGATGCCCAGCTTGTTTTCTTGACATGTGGCTTAGGTGGAGGAACAGGCACAGGCGCATCGCCTGTTATCGCCCATGAGGTAAAAGAAATGGGTGCGCTAAGCATAGCAATAGTGACTTTGCCGTTTTCTAGCGAGGGAAGGCTCAGAATGAGGAATGCGATTGAGGGCCTTTCAAGGCTGAAGAAGGCCACAGATACAACAATAGTCATACCAAACGACAAGCTTCTCACGGTGGCACCCGATTTGCCACTCAATATGGCTTTCAGGGTCAGCGACGAAGTGCTCGCAAATGCTACTAAGGGAATAATAGAGATGGTAACCAAGCCGGGAATGGTTAATTTGGATTTTGCCGACCTTAAAAGCGTGCTCAAGGATTCTGGCTATGCTGTGATAGGGGTGGGGGAAGCATCAGCAGCGCAGTCTAAAGACAGGGCGCTCATAGCAATTGAGAATACGCTCAAGAGCCCTCTTCTCGATGCAGACTTGTCAACAGCAAAGAAGGCGCTTGTCAATATAATAGGGGGCGAGGACCTCACTCTTAGAGAGGCTGAGACCATTTTCCAGGAGGTTGCAAGCAGGATAAGCGATGACGCAATGCTAAAGTGGGGCGCAAGGATAGAGCCTACAATGCAAAAGAGTGCAATAAAGGTTATGGTTGTGCTCGGCGGCGTAGAATTTCCTGAATATAGCGAGTTTGGAATAAAGAAAAAGATAGCTGAGCAAGAAGAGGAAATAGACCTCGACGAGATTTTTGAGACAAGAGAAAAGGACAAGAAAAAATAAAAAGCCAAAATAAGCATCTGCACCAGCCCCTATTTAAAAGGCTAGGCCTGCCAAGGCTTGGGCATTAGGGCTATAATCCTTTGCTAGCTAAGAAATATTAATATATTTAACCTTATAAAAAATAAATGCAAAATTTGAATCTACAATTCTGCAACTGAGAGCTTATTGCTTTCTTCTTAGAGGTAATATTATGGCAAATGTAAAGGATGTAGAGGCTGATGCACTTATCAGGAAGACTGCTGAAAAGCTGAAAGAAGCGAACATGCCTAAGCCCGCATATGTTGGCTTTGTGAAAAGCGGTGCAGGCAAGGATAGGGTGCCGCAGCAAGAAGATTTCTGGTATATAAGGTGTGCTTCATTGCTTAGGCAGGTCTACCTAAACGGACCTATAGGAGTATCAAGGCTAAGGACAAGGTATGGGAATAGAAAGGAGCATGGAGTTAGAAGGCACCATCACTACAAGGCAGGAGGCAGCATGATAAAAGATGGCTTAGACGCCTTGGAGAAGCTCGGCTATGTGAAGAAGACAAAGGCAGGAAGAGAGATAACTAATGCAGGGAGGGCTTTCCTAGACAAGATAAGCAACGAGATTTTGAAAGGTGAGAAGGGTGCCTGAAGGGGAGGAAGATGAAAGAATAAAGAAGGCAATCGCAAAAAGGCTTAGGGAGCTCCAAATAGAGCAGCAAAAGCGCGAGATAGTAAGGAAATATCTTGAGCCGAATGCCTATGAAAGGCTTATGAATGTCAGGGTTTCAAACTATGAGCTTTATGCTCAACTGCTTGATCTCATAATCTCAATGGCTCAGAGCAACAGGCTGCCTGGAAGGATAACAGACAAGCAGCTGGTTGACCTCTTGACAAAATTGACTGCAAGGCCGGAGCCGAAGATCGAGTTCAAGCATAAATGAGGTGTTTGTTGATGAGCAGAAAAACTGTTGAAAAAAAGCTTAGGCTTGGCAAAAAGCTAAAAGAAAACAGAAGGATACCAGTGCTTGCAATGCTTAGGACCCACAGGAGAATACTTTATAACAAATTCCAGAGAGATTGGAGGCACAGGAAGCTAAGGATAGAATAGTGGTTTCTATGGCGATGCTCAACATAAGCTTGAAAAAGAGATTAGCAAAGACACACAAGCCTAGAAGGAGGAGCATTGCTATCAAGTACATAAGAGAAAGAGTAGCCAAGCTTGTTGGCGTGGAGCCGGACAATGTGCTTATAGATCCAGAGCTGAACAGAAGGGCGCAACTTGCAGCAAGGAGGATGGAGTCTGTAAAAGTTGAAGCGATCAGAGAGGGCGAGGTTGCAAGGGCAAAGCTCTTCAAGGAAAGCAAAGAAAAAGCGGCTCCAGAATCAAAGGCTCAAAAGGAGGCAAAGCCGAAGGCTGCTGAAGGGAAGAAATAGGTTTTGTTCTATGTCTGTAATTAAAGCTGCAATTTATGGAAACAGCTATGTTGGAATATTTGGCTATGCGACTGACAATTTTTGCCTTATAGGGAGCGGCGTGCCTGCTAAAAAAGCAGAAGCCATAAGTAGTGCATTAGGCGTAGAATTAATACGCACTACAGTAGACTCATCACAGCTTGTCGGGATATACACTATTGCAAACTCTAAAGGCGTGCTCCTTCCAAAAACGATAGAGGAGAGGGAATATGAGGATATAAGGAAGAAGCTTAGCAGCATCGAGGTGAAGATATTTGATACTGATCTGAATGCGCTAAGGAACAACATACTTGTAAATGATAAAATAGCCATAATAAATCCATCATATACAAAGAAGGAGGAGAAATTCATAGAAGATGTGCTTGATGTCGAAGTAGTAAAAATGAGTATAGGTGGATTTGGCACTGTAGGCGCTAACAATATAATGACAAACAAAGGCATAGTATTCAACAACAGAATTGGAGAAGAGGAGAAGAAAAAGCTAGAAGAGATTGTAGGATTTGACGGTGAGCAGTCTACTGCAAACCTCGGCTCGCTTAACATAGGTCTAAGCACAATTGCAAATTCAAATGGGCTTGTAGTAGGGGAAATTACAACAGGGCACGAGCTTGCAAGGATAGCCAACTCGCTTAATTTGTAGGCTTAACATTTTGAAAGGTGTGGCATGGAAGGAAAAAATGAAGAAAATAGAGAGGTGGTGGAGCAGCTTAGGTACTTGCAGGGCTTATACCTGGAGAGCTATGAGAACTTGCTGAGAGAGATATCAAACTACAATATCATCTACGAGGCTACAAAAAGGAATCTTGAAGTGCTCAGCAATCTCAGCATGATTGAAAATAACAAGATACTCTTAAACTTGGAAGGCGGCACATACATAGAAGCAATGGTTGAAGGGGTAAGCAAGGTCTTGGCATATGTGGGCTCAAACTATCTCGTTGAGAAGAGCGTAGAAGAAGCAAAAGATTTTTTGGAGGAAAACAAAAAGAGGGAAGAAAGGCTTCTTGCTGAGCTAAATAAGCAGAAGGAGGCTATAGAAAAGGAGCTTGTCGAAGTCGGCATTGAATTGGAGAAGGCTGGTAATGCAAATGTTTGAGTCATTGAAGAAAAAGATATCGGATTTTGTAAGTACATTCAAAAAGAAGGAGGAAGAGGAAGTTAAAGAAGAGGCCAAAGAAGAAAAGAGGGAAGAAAAAAAGGAAGAAAAAAGGGAGAGAGCAGAGGAAGAAGGAAAAGAGGGAGGAAAAAGGGAAGAGGTGAAGGAAGAAAAAGAAGCCGGCGAGAAGGGAGAAGAGAGAAAGATAAAGCCAAGCCTATCAGTCGCCACAAAGATAAAAGGGGCTATATTCAGGAAGATAAAGATAAAGGAGGAAGATGTATCTGATATGCTAGAAGAGCTTAAGATAGCTCTCATAGAGTCAGATGTAAATTATGATGTTGCTGAAAGGTTTGTCGAAAATCTGAAGAAGCTGCTGATAGGGAAAGAGGTAGAAGCTAAAAATATCGAGGAGGAGCTCAACAGGATTGTAAAAGAGGCTCTGCTCCAAACGCTTTCAAAATCCTCGAGCATAGATATAGTAGAATTTGTAAAGAGGAAAAGGGCGGAAAATGGTGAAGAGCCAGTAAAAATCCTTTTCCTAGGCCCGAATGGCGCAGGCAAAACAACAACAATAGCAAAGATAGCAAAGATGCTAAAAGATGCAGGACTGACTTGCACCCTTTCCGCCAGCGATACATTCAGAGCAGCAGCCATAGAGCAACTCGCTATGCATGCGGAGAAGTTGAAAGTTCCAATTATAAAAGGAAAGTATGGCGCAGATCCTGCTAGCATAGCATTTGATGCCATAGCCTATTCAAAAGCGCATGGGATAGATGCTGTCTTAATAGATACTGCAGGGAGGCAGGAAACAAACAAAAGCCTTATAGAAGAGATGAAAAAGATAGTGAGGGTTGCAAAGCCGGATTTGAAGATATTTGTGGGAGAAGGCATAGCAGGCAATGCTTTGCTAGAGCAGGTAAAGGAATTTGACGAAGCGGTGAAATTAGATGGAGTGATTTTAACCAAATTGGACTGCGATGCAAAAGGGGGGAATACATTCTCTATTCTGAGCGAGACAAATATACCAGTAATTTATTTTGGCACAGGGGAAGGCTACGATAAACTCATCCCATATACTCCAAATGAAATTGTAGAAAATATACTCTCCAAATAAATCAACATGAGTTAAAAAGAAAAAGTTTTAATAATAGGGATGCTTTATTAATATGATTTTATGGAGGAGTCTGAGCTTAAGATACTTGAAGCGCAGGTATATAACCAATTAAAGGGCATGTTAGGCACCCTCCCAGATGATAGAGAAAGGGCAAAGTATATAGAAGGCGTATCAAAGGGCATAAACCCTTCTTTGAGCAGCGAAGAAATAAAAAGAATTATCAATGATGCGACAAACTATTACCCTATAGGCAAATATCTCGGCGACCCAAACATAGAGGATATAATGATCAATAATACGCAGAATATATTCCTTTATACATCAAATGCCGGCCAAATAAAGGCCCCCGAAAGGATAGAAAGCAAGTTTGAATTGGATCTGCTTGTCAAAAAATTTATGATGTTTGCAACAACTGCAACCTCGCATGAAAGGATAGTTGATGTTCACCTCCAGAATGGGTCAAGGGTAAATATTGTTGATTCTCCGCTAGGTGCAAACATAACAATAAGAAATTTCAAGAGCCAAGCACTTAGCATAATAGACCTCATTAACAAAGGTGAGTTGAGCTATAAGCTAGCTGCAAGGCTCTGGATATATACAGATGGCTTGAAGACTAGGCCAGCAAACATACTCATCGGCGGAATGCCTGCAAGTGGCAAAACTACTTTGCTCAATGCCATGTTCAGCTTTTTCAGGCCGGAAGAGAGGATTGTAACGATAGAAGAGACTTACGAGCTGAATACATCTACCCAAGAAAATTGTGTAAGGCTTGAAACCGACCCTGAGATAACAATGGAAGACCTCGTTAAAAATTCCCTCAGAATGAGGCCTGACAGAATCATAATAGGTGAAGTTAGAGGCGCAGAGGCTCGGGATATGATGACAGCAATGAATATTGGGAAGATAGCGATGGGTACAATACATGCAAGCACAGCGCGAGATGTAATTACAAGGCTCCAGCACACGCCGATGAATGTGGAGATGGACATAATTCCATTGATTGATGCAATAGTAATAGTTTCGCAAGTGTATGAAAAAGGAAAGGCTATAAGGAAGGTCACGCAAGTATCTGAAATTTCTGGCGTAGAGACGCAGGTTCTTCTATCCGACCTCTACACCTATGACTACAAAACCCACAAGAGCTCAGACATATTGCCAAGCGTAACATATAGGGATACACTTTCTAGACTTACAGGCTACCCACCATCTGAAATAATAATAGAAGAGGAAAGGAGGGCTAAGATCCTTGAAAGGCTTAATCAGCTTGGCGTGACGGACTTAAAGAGCATAAATGAATTTGTAAAACTATATTATGAAAACCCTATGGAGGCGCTTAAAAAGATAAACCTAGAAAACCTTGGGACGTTGCCGTGGTAGTGTCAGAACTTGTTTTGCTTGCCCTGCTGCTTGCATACAGGATCTACATAGATGCAGTTTCAAAGCGGTGGGAAGTCTATTCCTACTTATTTTTTGCCCTTGGTTTTCTTCTATTCGAATTTGAAGATGCAAGCGCAGCGCCGTTGTACCTTTTGCTCTTGATTCTTTTTAATATTGTCTCTACGAATTACGGAAGCAAAAAAAGCCTGGCTTTTTCTGTGCTACTGTTGTTTGCCATTCTGCTTAGCATAAATGGCTTGCTTTTTGCGCAAAGCGCCTTTATGGGCATATTCCCAGGTGTCATAGGTCTCAAGTCCAAAAGCCCCAAAAAGGATAAGGCGCTGGAAATAAGGAGGGATGCTGTGCACCTCCTTGCAGGCATAATAATTCTATTTATTGCATCCTTCTTTTATTTTTGGGCAAGGGAAGCTATAACAGTGCTCATAATATTGGGCTTTGCTTTGGGCAACTACACTACCATTTCTAAAGACAGGATCGCTTTATTTTTAAGAAGCTTTGAAAGACGCAACACAAAGTTCGGCTCAGGCGCCATTTGGCTTTCGCTTGGCATATTAATCGCAATTGGATTCATTTTTCCAAATGGCATTATGCAGGCTGTGCTTGCTGCAATTCTTGTTGGCGACCCGCTTGCAACAATAATAGGGATAAAGTTTGGCATGCATAAGCTCCCTTATAATAAGGAGAAGAGCCTTGAAGGCACTATTGCTTATTTTGCTGCAACCTCTATATTATCTTACATTTTTATTGGATTTGCAGGAATAGCAATAGCACTGATAGCTGCATTTATAGAAAGCTGGAATATTAAAATAGACGACAACTTTCTAGTATCTTTTGTGCTCGCTTTGTTTCTGCTCGTGCTTTTTTATTTCTAGACTCTTCTTCCCCTTCTGCCTCCAGGCCTTTTAGTTGTGTCTGTAGGTATAGGAGTAACATCCTCTATGCTTCCTATCTTGAACCCGCTTCTTGCCAGCGCCCTTACCACTGCCTGGGCTCCAGGCCCTGGAGTTTTTGAGCCATGGCCCCCTGGTGCTCTTATTTTTATGTTTATATGTGTTATCCCTTTTTCTATCGCCTCTGCCGCTACCTTATATGCTGCCTGCATAGCAGCATACGGTGTGCCCTCTTCATGGTCTGCATCCACCACCATGCCGCCGCTTCCTATAGCAATAGTTTCAGCGCCAGACAAATCGGTAAGCGTTATTATAGTGTCATTTTTTGAAGAGTAAATATGGGCAACGCCCCACCTTATCCCCTTTGGCTTGTGCTTTTGCTGTGCGAGAGTAACCTCTGCCTCGTAGGAGATCTCGCCCTTCTTTGACTTCTTTTGCTCTTTTTGAGCTCCTGCTTCAGCTTCTTTTTTGGCTGCCATTTAAACACCTAAGCTGCATCGCCCTTTTCCTCCACCGCTTCGCTGCCTTCTTCTCTACTTTCAGATTGGGCAGAGCGCGGTGCAGATGAAAGTATATTATGCTCTATATTGAATGGCTTATAATATCCTATCCCCTTTTCTTCCTCAGGCTTTACCATATAGCTTGGTATTGTAATCTTTCTTCCATTTATTGCTATGAATCCGTGCGTTATGAGTTGTCTTGCCTGCTTTATCGTCTTTGCAAGGCCCTTCTTGAACACAACAGTCTGGAGGCGCCTTTCAAGAAATGCTTCAGGGGTAAGTATAAGAAGATCATCCAAAGTAGCGTCTGGCTTCACTATTCCATACTTTGCAAGCCTGCTTATTATTTGGCTTCCCTTCTCCTCGCTTGCCCTTCCGGAAAAGAGTTCCCTTACATTCCTCCTTATCCTCCTTAGCTCTGTTGATGCCTTCCAAAGTTCCTTGAGATTTCTCAGCCCATATTTTTCAACAAGGGCATGCTCTTCTTCTATCCTCTGCCTGTCCCACATCATTGTCGGCTTTTCATATTTTTTCCTTAATCTTCTTGGGGCACCCATTTAATCACTTTTTCTTCTCCTCCTTCTTGCCTTGCTGCTGTGCTGCCTTCTGCGCCTGCTCTGCAGCCTTCTTCGTTACGCCAACAGTTGCGCCAGTTCTTCCTGTTGATCTTGTTCTTTGCCCACGCACCTTCTGGCCATACTGGTGTCTAAATCCGCGCCAGCTTTGAATCTTCATATCATATTCAATATCCTGCCTTACCCTCACTGTCAAATCGCTTCCTATAAGATGCAAATTCTCTCCAGTCTCTCTGTCTTTGCGCCTGTTCAGTAAATATTCAGGAATGCCAAACTTTGTTGGATTCTTCATTATTGATTCTATCTCAGCTATCTTTTCTTCTGGAAGAACCCCTATTTTGGTTGATGGATCTATTCCAAATTTAGTATATGCTACATTCGCTATTGCCGAAGCCATAGTACTTCCAACACCCTTTACTTGCATGAGTGCCTTTACAATCTTGAAATTTCCATTTATGTCTCTTCCTGCAATTCTAACAATGCCAGCCTCTTCTCTCCCTTGTTTTGCTTCTTGCTTGTTTGCCTCTTTTACATTGCTCATTTGCTCACCAATCGCCAGGGCTGGGATTTTCATAACGCGAGTTATTTTGAACCCAGAAGGCTCAGAAGAGCCATACGCTTGCAGGTTTATCTCCAGGCGTACGCGTTACCGGATTCCGCCACCCTGGCTTATTAATTATTTGTCCTGAAACCTTTATAAATAGGTTTCCAACCTTCTGTTGTTTGTTATTGATAAGATAACTATAAATACTTTTCTTAAGGGCTTCGGGTTTAGTTGCCAGCTGCAGCAAATATCATCTCCTTAGCCTTCTCAATGCCTATTGCTTCGATAAGCTTTCCAAGCCTCGGGCCGTTATCTTTTGATATCAAGGCATTGTATAGCTCTTTGAACAGTGCACTCGGCTCTATTCCTTTTTCCTTTGCAACATCATAGACTTTGTTGTGTATCTCTATTGCACTCATGCCAGGCGTCAAGGAGCGCGCAAAATATATTGCAGCATCTTTATGCTCCTTTATTGTTCCCTGCCTTATTGAGAAATTGTATCTATCTGGCTCAAGGCCGCGCCTAAGCCATTCCTCAATATACGGGCTTAGGTATCTAACCCCCTCTGGGTCCTTTGTCACCTCACCTACCTTATTCCAGTCTTTGTATACTTGATAATAGAGAAGCACCTCTACAAAAGGTGCATGCCATCTAAGCTCCTTTGCGGCAAATTTGAGCGCAAGCTTCTTTTTCTGGTCTGCCCTGTCTTCAGGCTTTTCGATTTTGCTGAGCCTTTCTACCTCGTCGAATATCTTGATGAGCTTCTCCCCTTCAAGCGTTATGTCCTTGTTTTGCTGTATGTTCGGCTCGATGAGCATATATTTTATTATCTCAGGAGGAAGTATCTTTATTATCTCCCTGGCGCCCATGCCTATTCCCTTAGATTTTGAGTACTTTTTGCCTTCAAAGAGGACAAAGCCAAATTTATATCCAACAGGCGGTTCCCTGTTTAATATCTCCTTATGTATGGCTACAGCTGTGTCCCAGCTACCACCTTTTGTGAAGTGGTCTACGCCACCACCTTCTATCGAAGTGTTAAAGATTGCTTGCCATGCCGGCCAGTGAAGGCGCCACTGAAGCTTGTACTTATGGTCGCTTATCTTACCCCTTCCTCTATAGCCGCAGCCTTTAGTGTAGCCTACATCCTTGTCGCAAACATATTCATACTCTTCTTCGTTGTGCCATACAACTCTTGTAGTGGCAATCTTGCCACATTTTTCGCATATTGGCATAATGGGGCTCCAGTCCCCAAGCGACTTTGGATCTTTGCCGGATGTCCTTGCTATAATCTCTTTTGCCTTTTGCTCTTCTTTCAAAAATATCTTTGCATACGGATCAAACAAGCCTTCGCCATAAAGCTCATTTACAGGCTTGACAATTATATCCAAGTCCAGCGCTTTCATCACACTTTTTGCTTCCTCCAAGTAGTGCTCGCCAAGCGAGCCATGACAGTTCATAGGGTCTTTTACATTTGACAAAGGCTTGCCAAGCTCGTCTTTCAATACATTTTCATAAGGTTCAAGCTCTTTTGGTACGCTATCAAACGCATCAAGTATATCGCCAATAAAATAGAATTCGGTTTTGTAGCCTTTTTCTTCAAGCGCCTGCTTTATTGTATGTGGATATAGGAACTCGCAAATTGTACCTAGATGTGCAGGCCCGCTTGTTGTTATGCCTGATGTTATAATGAAGGGCTCTTTCTTTTCCGCTATAACCTTCTCTGCTATTATCTCTGCCCAATGCTTTTCTCTAAGTTCTTCTCTCTTCTTTTCCTCCATAAATATCACGCGGGCCCGAGGGGATTTGAACCCCTGACTTGCTGGTTAAAAGCCAGCCACTCTGGCCAAGCTGAGTTACGGGCCCATAAGATAAAATGTAGATTAAAGTTTAAAAAGCAAGTAGATTTTTATGTATTATTATTTAGCGAAATAAACATAAAATTTAACTTTCATTTTATCATAATTAAAATGCGATCATATGGACTTTTGGAATTATTTCACCGATACAATCAGCAAAGAAAAAATTTCAGAAGAAAGGGTAATGCTTGGGGGAAGAAAATCTACATATCTTCCAAGCCACCGAGCAAATAGCTCTTTTTCTTCTATCTCAGCTCTTTCTAGAGAGATAAACATAGGTGAACTTTTCCTGGAAAAAAATTCAATTGAAAGAAGGTATGTTCTAGCCCATGACCTTACATATGATCTTTTTGTCTCATTGTACAGTGTAAGCAATAGGGTGGGCGTGTTTTTCAGAATAAGCACGCCAATAACTAAAAAAGAGGAAAGTTTGGTGCGGAAGGCTTATGCAAAGCTAGATAACAAGCATATCGAAGCGAGGCTTATAGGTATGCAGAGCAAGCAAGGCAATTTTAAGGAGCTTATAAATTCAGTGCTATTCTTGGGCAAGCTGAGAAACAGCCTTGTGGAGGTGGACTTATTTGGAAATGAGGTAAGGCATGTTGCAATTGACCTGAAGACTGGCTTATCTTACAACATCCTTATGAACGATGTAATTTATAAGCCAGGAGAGCTCGCAAATACTCTTAGCTTTGACAAATTTTCAAAAAAGCCATCAGGGCTTAAATTCGTATAATTTTTCATAGATGGGGCCAGAACTAGTGAGTGTGCTTTTTATTAAATAGAAAGATTCAACCTTAAAAGAGCCAAAATTATACCCTTTGTATTTTTCTATAAAACTGAGCAATTTGCTCCTGTCTGCAAATTTAACCCTTGCTATGGTTATGTGCGGTATATATTGCTCTTTTTCATAAGGTATGCCCTCCTTATCTATACTTGCAGAAAGTTCTTTGTAGAGCTTCACTACTTCCTCCGAGCCTTCTTTTACTTTAACAAATATGACTCTTATAAAGTTTGAGTTAAATGCCCCAATACCCTCAAGGCTTATCGAAAAGCCGCTCCATTTTATCTTGCTCAATGCTTTGCATATCAAGCGGGCATCATCCTCTGTCCTTTCTCCAAAGAAGTGAAAAGTGAGGTGCAGCGCTTCTTTCTTCACAAGATTTATGCCAGGCGCAGCAAGTTCGGAGCTTTTTTCTAGAATGCTGTTCTTCACCTCCTCTGGCAGATCTATTGCAGTAAATAGCCTCATGATTTTATGTTAGAATTTATTTATTTATTCTTTCCTAATATCTACGGTGTTAGAATGGTTAGTATAAAGGAATTCTTGCAGATAGACATAAGGATTGGCAGAATTATCGGGGTTGAACCACACGAAAAGGCTAAGAAGCCCATGTACAAGCTAAAGGTGGATCTAGGCAAGGAAATTGGCGTAAGGCAGATAATCGCAGGCATAGCTGATAGATACAAAAAAGAAGAGCTTGTTGGCAAGCTTATAGCGGTTGTCACAAACCTAGACCCAAAAGAGATAGCAGGAGAAGTATCAAATGGGATGCTCCTTGCTGCAGAAGGTGAAGACGGCACTCTAGCGCTGCTTTCTCCAGATAGAGAGATAAACGAAGGAAGTATAGTGCATTAGGCGCTTCTATGATAATCTGCATAACGGGAATGCCAGGCTCGGGGAAGAGCGTTGCCGCTAATTACCTAGCTAGAAAAGGCTTTGAAGTAATAGAAATGGGAGATATAATAAGGGATAAAATGAAGAAGGAAGGTATTAGGATTACAAATGAGAGCATAAGGGAGTATGCCCTTTCCTTAAGGAAAAGGTTTGGCAATGATATAGTTGCCAAGCTCACAGTGCAAAAAATAAACGGGAAACGGAAAAACATGGTTATAGTTGGGGTGCGCAGCAAAAAAGAAATAGATTATTTTCGGAAAAGGCTTGGCAATTTTTACGTAATTGCCCTCACAGCCCCAAAAATGGTAAGGTATAAGCGGCTAAAAGAAAGGGGCAGGCAGGATGATGTGGTTACAATGAAAGAATTCAAATATAGGGAAGAAAAGGAAAGGAAGTACGGAGTAGAAAGTGCGATAAAAAATGCAGACTTCGTTATTGCGAATACTTCAAGCATTAATGACTTAAAAAAGGACATTGATTCTGCGCTTGCATTATTAAAAAGAAGTAGGAAGCAGTCTTAGATAAATGCTTTTCCTCTAAATCTGACAGCACTTTTAGACATTATATTTAAGCTTTAAGGTTTAATAATTTAATGAAAGTATCTTAAATGATGATGGCATGCGCTATCTTGCTTGCATTGTATTCTTATTTGCGCTATTGGCATTGCCTTACATTTCTAGCGCAATGTATCTAAACGTGGAAGGCCCCGTTAGTGGCACGCTTTACAATAATGGGAGCATATTCCTTGGGAAAGTCGGCCCGGGGGAGAGCTTCTATGTGCTTGCCTCTCCAACCACAACAAACGCAACAGGATTCCTCGTAAATATAGGCTGGGACACGCTCGAGGCAGTTAAATTGCCTCCAGGCTGGTCTGCGCAGCCTTCGCCACTTTATGAAAATCCAATGAAGATGAAAGTAACTGTTTCGCCAAACGCGCAAAATGGAACGTACAAAATAGAATTGAGGGCAGTAAATATTGGGAACTATTCAAGGTTGGGAAATCTTACTTTCTATGCCTATATAAATGTAACGCCAAATGTGTTTGAGCTTAATGTAAGCCCAACTTACATTGAGGCAGGAATCGCACAGCCGGTAAATCTGCATATAAGGATAAACAATACAGGCATATCTGATGATCCTTTCATAATCAATGCATACGGCTTGCCTGCATGGAATGTTTCTGATACGGTAATAGCGCTCCATGGGACCACAAGCCACTTCATCTATCCCATATTTGTGAATGAACCAGGATTATACAAATTTAACCTGAGCGTAAGGTCAGCAACAAGCCCTCTGATCCACAAACAATACCAGATAACCCTTCTTGGAAGGGCTAGTATAATAAATGATTATAGCGCCATAAATGAAGGAGTAATCCTATCACCAATCATATATGAGCCTGTTTATGCTGTAATGCTCTTTATCAATTATATATACAAAATTGTCAAGTGAAGCCCATGCATTCCAAAAAAGAGAAGATTAAGGCAAAGCAAATACTCTGGGTAAAGGCTAAAGATATATTGGACCTAGTGAGAGGTGCATGTAGCTTCGATACTTACTCAAAAGACCTTATTTCTATTAAAAAAGGAGAGAAAACCATCTTGTGCTTATGCGGAGAGGAGCTTGATGACACTACAATAACCTACTATACAGAATGGGAGCCCCAAGGAGAAGTTGCAATTTATTCCGCAACGCCAGAAGGCGAAAGCCTCCAGTTTTCAAATGAAGGGAGGCTTGAACAATTGAGCATACATTATATAAACATACTACCAATAGAGATATTTCCGTTCGAAGAATCAAAAGATCCAGACTCAAAGAATGTCATCCAAGTCAAAGTACGCAAATGGGAAAACTTGGTAAAAAGCATCCTTAAAAAATCAGTTGAAAAAGAAGAGATAGAATCTGCATATGTATTTGAGTTAAAGGGCAAGAATTTTATAGGTGCTTTTGACATAATAGAAGAGCTTTCCAATTCAAAGAAGATTTTCTACTATGCAGAGCTCAATGCATATGAAACGAGCAGTTTTATAAGGTACAATTACTCAGCAGACAAGATAGAATTTACAGAAAATTTTGGCGAGCATTCTTATCTTTATGTCAAGCTTATAAACCTAGCCCAGCCTTTCCCTTTCTTTAAAGGATAAATTTATATTAGAGATTGTGTGAATTATCTTTAAGCCCGAATAGCTCAGTGGTAGAGCGACTGGCTGTTAACCAGTAGGTCGCAGGTTCGATCCCTGCTTCGGGCGAAATGATCCATTAAATGATCTTATGATGCGTATTGCCCTACTCCGCAATTCACCGTTTGGAATCCAGACAGGGCATGACAAAGCCCTCCTAGAGCTTGTAAAGATGTTTAAGAGTAAATATCACACAAAAATCTTAGCCTTTTCTTTTGGAAAAGAAGATGCAATACGAAAGAGCAATGAAATAAAAGAGTAGATAATAAGGCGTGGCCTCTTTGCACAAAACAGGATGCTTAAGAAGTTGGTGGATTTTAACCCGCATGTTGTCATAGTATTCGATAGGCTACTTGCAGATATTGCCCAAAAATATCTCAAAGCTCGTAAAGGCAAAGCCAATATAATAATTTTAACAGATTCGCCGGATGTAATTTACAATTTTGCATTAAACATAGACTACATGCATATCCCTCGATTGCTTAAGGCGCTGATAAAGTACATCTACTTATGGCGCCAAATCAGAATATACAAAAAGATGGCAGAGACGGCAACACACATAATACTGCCTACCAAAGAGGATAGGGCAAGCCTCTTATCTTTAATGCCCCAAGCAAAAAATAAAAGCTATGTTATGTAGCTCTTGCCATTTAAAAAAGTTAGTTCCAGGCCCATAAAAAGAATAAAAAAAATTTTTTTGCCGGCGCATGCAATTATCCCTCAAACAAAGAGGCAGTGTATATAATAGAAGAGAAGATCGCCCCATTTTTGCCTGACAAGGAATTTTATATAGTAGGTTTGGGCTGTAGCAAAAGATCATACAATAATTTTCATTGCTTAGGCGAGGTGAGCAATAAAGAACTAACTCGATTGCTTGAAAGCTCTGACGTATGTATAGCGCCACTTATGCATGGCACAGGACTCAAGTCCAAAGTCCTTGAATATCTGCGATACGGCAAGCCAGTAATAGGGACGCACATCGCATTTCAGGGCTTTGCAGCGAAGAACTACTTCAATGCCATCATTGAAGATGATCCTGAGAAGTTTGCAGAGCACATCAAAAGGCTTGATAGCAATCCAGCGCTAATTTCAAAGATACAGCGCAACCTGCCAACTATATTAAACAAATTTTCAAAGAAAAAACTTGAAAAGGAGTTTGCAAGGCTTTGCAGGAATCTAGTTTAAGATTGTGGAGATTTTTTGCCTACATTAGCTTAGAGTATGTAAGTAGTTATCTTATGAAGCTTTATATTATCCTCATGTGCATTAAAGCCCTTGTGCTCTACAGTTACATATCCTAAGGAATTTGAAAAATACTGCGCCTTGTAGTTTAAAGTTCCGCAGAAGACAGTCTTATCAAATTTTCCTAGATAGTGCAGGTGACCCAAGAATAGATATTCTTTCTTTGGTATCCCAAAATAAAATTTTACAAGATGAGAAAGTATAGTAGGTGCAAATTTCTCATTTACTTTATTTACCTTTGTTATAAATTTATAACCTATCTTTTCTATTAATTTGCTTTTTTCAAGGTTGCCATGAAAAAAGTTCATGTTTCCTATCCTGAATAAAAAATATTCACCCCTGTTAATTGGAGAAAATGAATCGATTATGGATAAGATTTTGTCACTCCCGACGTATGTATAGTCATTATCTCCCAGCATTATGATTGATTTCGATAGCGGAAAAATTCTATTCAGTCTCAAAAGAAAGTTTTTGTATGCAAGTTCCTTTTTCTTAAACATATCCAACTCAATATTGTCGCCAAGGAGCAGTATATTATCTGGCTTCTCAATTTGCAATATTCTAGAAATAGTCTTTATTGAGGAAATAGGGTAATGCATGTCAGAGAATATCAAAAGTTTCTCCATAATTCCTTCTTTCTACTTATTTCTTTAAATTCTTTCTTATTAAAAATGAATTATGCTTCCAGAGAGCGTTAGCATAAGTGGAAGAAATTACGAGATAAAATATATTTATGTCGATTCGCGAATAGCGAAAGCAATGATGGAGGATGGAAAAATTATAATAAAATTGCCTAAAAGGTATCCATGGCATGAAAAAATTAAAGCGGCAAATGTACTTAAGGAAAAAGTAGCAAAAAGGCTTGCAAAAGACCCATATTGGGGAAGGTTTAGGTATCCCAACTTCTACGATGGACAGAAGATTAGGATACTTGGCACGGATTATATTCTGCATATGCTCAAAAGCAAGAAGAGGTCATCTTGCAAAATAAAAGGAAGCGAGATTATTATTAAGAAAGCAGAAGGCAGAGAAGAAAACAATGAAAATCTTAGGCTTATAAAGAAGTGCTTCTCCAAATATATGCTAGAAAAAGTTAGGGAAAGAGTTGAAGGGATTAACAATGAACATTTTGGCTTCGAAATAAACGGAGTTAAACTTGGATATGCGGTGGGCCGATGGGGAAGTTGCAATGCCCGAAATAAAAAAATAAATATAAACATCCTTACCCTAATGATGCCGAGCTATGTCATTGACTATGTGATAATACACGAGCTTGCGCATATGAAGGAGCCCAACCATTCTCAAAAGTTCTGGCGGCTTGTAGGAGAAGCTTGTGCAGATTACAAGGAAAGAGCCAAGTGGCTTAGGGAAAACGGCCACAAGCTTAGCATTGATCCATCTATTTCTTTGAGTTGGTAATCAATTTTGCTACCATATAAGCAAGAAAATTGCTATTATTATAAACAATACACCCGTTAAAAGGTGCAGGTATTTTTTAATAATGTCCCCCTTTGTCTTAATCGATTCAACTTTTGCAAGGCCAAAATAAAGAGCAAATGTGATTATTATAAGCGGCAAAATCATAAAGAAATTATACAAACCAATGAAGAAGAGCGCCGGCAATCCCACTATTTTCCCTGAAACCAAATAGGTGGTATATGCAAATGCATAGCCACTTGCGCAAGGTATGTCTGCTAGTGCCACTAATACGCCAAGCGCCAATACTGCAGAAAGAGAGATGCTTTCTATAAGCATTCCTGCCCTGACTTTAGCTGCATGCGGCATTTCAACGCTAAACCATTTTCCAGGGGCAAAAAAGTCTTTGAGTTCAAGTAGACCCCACACAAAAAGCAAGATTGCAACTCCGTAACTTATCCACTTTGTAAAAGGCAAGAGGTTTACGATGCTAAGCAAACCTATCATAAAGATAAAATAAACAAATCCAATCACGAAAGAGAAAAGCAAGCCATATGAAATTATTTTCTTTTTTGTTTCATAGGTTATCAAATATGCTATCAAAAAAAGGAGTACACTTATTCCGCATGGATCTGCAATACCATCTGCTATTCCAAGAGAGGCAGTAACTAGCCATATATCACTCATTTTTCCCACTCCCACTACTCTATATGCGTCGAATTTTTTTAAATGCTATGTATACTGCGATAAAGATCAAGAGGGCCAACACAATATATAGCGTTATTGAGTTTGCGCTGCTTTTTTCTTGTATAAGCTTTGCATCTGAAGGGGTTACAACCTTATAGCAGTTTTTGCATGAATTCTGCAAAATTGCTGGACATGAGTCATTCGCCTGGTTTATTGCTTGTAGAAGCTGACCGCTATAACCTATAGATAGGTTATTATTTATCTGCTGCGATCCATTGCCATACGCAAAACCCAAGAAAGCCAAGTTTCCGATCAAAATCAAAGGAACTCCTCCCCCTGAATTGTAATATTTCGAGAGGTTGGCAAAAATTGGCAAGACAGACATATTTTCAACGTTATATTCATGCAATGTTATATTGTATGTAGGGCTAATGTTGTAGAAGAAGCTAAGCGCTTGTTCACAATGGGGGCATGATGGAAGATAGAATATGCCTATGCATTTGCCATAGGCTACTTGCAAAAATGCAGCATATGAAATTATTGCAAATATATATAGAAAATTCCTGTGCATGCAACGACCCCGTACTTTATACTAATGAATAGCATATTTTAATAAGTTTAGGTAATAATAAAAACGTGAAAACTTATTATCTATTTGCAGCTTTATTGTTGGCATTATTTGCTTTGCTACTTGCTTTCTATTTTATCTTATCTTGCTGCCAGTCAGGAAAAGAAGCGCTTCCTTTGCATGTCAATTTTGTAATTGGTGTCTGTACACATGGAAATATAAGCTCTGAGTTGTTTGCGATACAAAACGGCGTGAAGTTTTTTAGGACAGATATAACCAATACCAAAGAACAGGTTAATCTGCTTAGCTATGAGCACTCTTTTGGGGCTGATTATCTAGGAATACTGGACTATGCAACTTTGCCTGGTGGGATAGGGAACAAGAATTGGAGTCTTTTAGAATGGAACCAAAGTGTTGAAAAGGCAGTAGAGAGCTATCCATGGATACATACCTGGGAGATTTGGAATGAACCATATCTCCCAATGTTTCAAACAGGCTATATGAATGGGAGCGCATACAATTATTACATACTTATAAAAAGCACCGCAAAAATAATAAGGGAGCATGAGCCAAATGCAACAATAGTCTGTTTTGGTGGCGCACCGTTAGGAGACATCAATATTTTCAATTGGTATACAAAAGTATGGGACTATGGCGCATACAAATATTGTGATGCAATATCGGTCCACATCTACAATCCTTCCCCATCTTTGCTTAGCGATTCTGAAATTGCAGCGATAAATCAATATCTATCTGCTTATGAACAATTAACAAGCAAGCCTATTTGGGTAACTGAGATAGGCATGCCTTCAAGCTCGAAAATTCCTGGTTACTCCACTTTGCTTCAAAAAGAATTTATGGTGCAGAGCTTTGATATGCTCAACAATGTAAGCTATGTTAAGAGGGTTTATTGGTATGATTTGTGGGGCCTTTCTAACGGCCTGCTGAGCAACAATTTTGGCCTATTGAACCTTACAAATCCAAAGCTTGAGCCATCACCAGCATGGTACATCTTTCTTGCATACCAAAATAGAAGCTTGCAGCAGCTCAATACTTGACTTGGCTTAACCGGCTCCATTAGATTTTTAAATAAAAATGCCCAATGTCAATTCGGCAAAAGAAGCAAAATATTGGTGTATAATTGAGCAAGGTTTACTTTGTTGGTATTGATTCATTGCCGATGTGGGTTGTGGAGGAGCTTAAAAAATCAAATGTAATAGGATTCAGCAAGTTTGTGGAAGAAGGGAAGATTGTCGAATCAGAATCCGTAATACCTCCAGTTACTGGCATTGCGTGGCCTAGTATATATACCGGCCTCCCGCCAGGCAGGCATGGGGCGAA
>JBAMLI010000088.1:0-2772 GCA_039793645.1 archaeon | reverse complement strand
TATGAAAAGGCTCATAACGATATTATTGGTATTGTTTTTTGTCTTAGTACCTCAGGCTTGCAATAAAATAACATACACTCCTGTGTTTTATGGTCAATACTATAATCCTCAACGCACATCCTATCGAGACGTTCCAGGATTAAAAGAACATCCTAACAAAGTGGTATGGCAATATACACTTACAGAGCGTGATGAAATTTTTTTCATTACAATGGATGCTCCTACCATCGAAGAAAACAGAGCGTTTATGGTAAGTGGTAGTATGATAAGTTGTGTTAATTTAGATACAGGGAAAGAAGTTTGGAAGAAAAGCTATCCAGAGCTTTTCCCTCCTGATTCTGAGTTTAATTATTCGCCGGTTGTTTATGAAGACAAATTAATTGTTGTTGAAGGTTCTCCTGCACAACAATACCTTGTTGCGTTAGATAAAAACACAGGGGAGTTACTCTGGAAAAGTGAACTCATTGGTAATCCAGAAACAAATGACACATCGAGTCATCCCTTAATCATTAATGGAAGAGTGTATCTTGCAGCATCAAGCGTTGAGGGTTACGAGAAAAACAGAGATGCACAGGCTGGTATATGGGTTTGGGAAGTAAATACTGGAAAAGTCCTCGATAAAATATTTTTAGAACCTACTGCAGAGTCACTCGTGGGTAAATATCGCTCGATGTTTCCCGTAACAGCAAGCCTTGCTCAGGATGGATCAAATATCTACGGAGTCACAAGGTTAACAAATGATAGTACATACAGGACTTATATATTCTGTTATGATACCTTAAGAAAGAAATTTACATGGTTTGAACCAGTTGGAGAAGAGGGTTTCAAATCCCCTGGTTATAGAGCTGGGATTGCAATAGACAACGATTTTATTGCCGTCTGGATGGTGGGGGATCAGTGGGGAGACTCCGAACCTCAATTTTTCATTAAAGTCTTTGACAAGGTGTCGCACAAACCATTATGGCAAAATATTTCAAAAACTAACAGAGAAACAAATCCTGTCTTTACCATTTCACATGTGGCTATTCATAATAACAAGCTCTATGCAATGCTTATGGATAAACGTCTGGCCTGCTTCGATATCGAAACAGGGGAAATAATATGGAGTTTTGAAGATGAGGATTGGCACAGCGATTGGTGGAATTCATGGAATAAAGATGAAAATACTTTTAGAGAACATGACATAGCTATTTCAAAGGACGTTGTTTACTTTAATGTAGATAAGGCAATTTATGCATTTGACACGGAAACTGGAAATCTTTTATGGCGCAAAATAGTTGAAAAAGGACATAGCTTTATCAATATTACACCCGTAGATAATGGCTTAATAGTACGTTATCAGGATAATCAAATTGGCTATGATATGCCTCAAAAACCTTCTGTCACTGAACTTTGGAAATGAAAAATGTGATTTTAAAATTAACAAAATGGGGGCTTTAGCCCCCATTTTTACTTAATCATTGGTATCTTTATGCCTTTTTCTTTTGCACAGTTTATTGCAATTTCGTATCCTGCGTCAGCGTGCCTTGCAACTCCAATTCCAGGGTCATTTGTGAGTACTCTTTCAAGCTTGCCGTCGGATTTTTCAGTGCCATCGGCAACAATAACCATACCCGCGTGCAATGAATATCCAATACCAACCCCACCGCCGTGATGGAAAGAAACCCAGGTTGCACCGCTTGCAGTGTTAAGTAGTGCATTAAGCACTGGCCAATCGGCAATTGCGTCGGAACCATCTTTCATCTTTTCGGTTTCCCGGTAAGGGGAGGCAACTGAGCCAGCATCGAGATGATCGCGCCCTATAACTACGGGTGCTTTGAGCTTCCCATTCTTTACAAGGTCATTAATAATGAGGCCAAACTTTGCTCTTTCGCCGTACCCAAGCCAGCAGATCCTTGCTGGAAGTCCCTGAAACTTGACTCTTTCATAGGCAAGGTCAATCCAGTTAACAAGATGTTTATCATAGGAGAATTCTTTCTTTACAACCTCATCGAGAGTCCATATATCCTCAGGGTCTCCTGATAGAGCAGCCAATCTAAAAGGCCCCTTCCCTTCACAGAACAGATCTCTTATGTACATTACTACAAATCCTTCAACCTCTTTTGCGTCTTTATATCCATGATCATAGGTTTGCCCGTTGATGTTGTTTCCATATGTGAATGTCGTAACTCCCATTCTCTTATACTGAACCATCGCCTCCATATGCTTAATCATTGTTTCAATTGATCTTTTTTTTTGTAATCTTCAGGATCCCTTGTTTTTAATTCTCTTGCTTCATTAATCGTCATACCCATCGGAATGTAAGACATAATGTCGTGAGCCGAAGTCTGGTCGGTCACTATGTCAGGCCTTATACCTCTTTTTATAAGTTCAGGGAATACTTCACCGGTATTTCCAAGGAGACCAATCGATAGAGATTTTCCATCTTTTTGGGCTTCTTCAACCATCTTAAGCGCTTCGTCAAGATCGTCTGTCCAGGTATCAAGATAAGCGGTATCTATTCTTCTTTTAATCTTTTCGGGATCAATTTCAACAACAAGAGCAACTCCGTGAAGCATTGTAACTGCGAATGGCTGTGCACCACCCATCTCACCAAGACCGCCGGTCAATAAGAATTTCCCAAAGAGATCATCCTGTCCTAAATCTTTCCTTGCTGCAGCTCCATATGTTTCGTAATCGCCCTGAAGAATTCCCTGAGTGCCTATATAAATCCAGCTTCCTGCAGTCATCTGTCCGTACATTGTGAGGCCTTTCTCCTCAAGCATATAAAAT
>JBAMLI010000087.1:0-2850 GCA_039793645.1 archaeon | reverse complement strand
GCATTGCGTGGCCTAGTATATATACCGGCCTCCCGCCAGGCAGGCATGGGGCGAAGAATTTTTTTGTGCTTCGCGAGAATTATGCGCTTGATATAATCTTCTATGATCCAGAAAGAGCCAAACCATTTTGGGATGCGCTTGCAGAAAAAGGTTACAAATCCCTTATAATTGCTCCTCCTGCCGTAGTGAAGCCTTCAAAAAATGCAAATGTGCATATGATTACAGGCTTTCCACTTCCACCAAAAGCAAACAGCAAGGAGCTCGAACTAATGATGAAAAAATACGGTTACAAAGGCGAAAGTATTGAGAGAGGCGTAGAGGGAGGAAAATTTAGCATAGAAAAGGCCGCAAAAATAATGCTGGATTCTGTAAAGGCGAAAATAGGGATTTCGAGAGAAATGCTAGCAAGGCAAAATTATGATTTTTTCCATGTATGTTTTACAGAATTTGATGCACTTGGGCATTATACTATGGGCCTTACCAACTGGAAAGATTACATGCTCCCATTATACAAGGAGGTGGGCTCTTTTCTTGATTTTCTAATGAGAAAAGCTAAAGAAGAGGGCAGCTTGGTGACAATTGCTTCTGACCACGGCATGCAAAGGATATACAAAAAGTTCCTCATAAATTCATGGCTTGTAAAAAAGAATTATGCTTTAATAAAAGCAAATATCGCCACAAATAAGGCAGGATCCCAAAGAGCTGGAGGGGAGAAGCTCTATGTTTTCAGGGATCTAATTCTTACTACGAAGCTTAGGAATATCTACAAAGCCCTTCCGCTGCATATTAGGTCCTTTTTGATGAGGCTTGTAGAAGTGCTTCTTGTAGATAGAAGGGCAGGCGAATATGTTAAAATTTATACCTCAGATTTTGATATGAAGCATACAAAAGTTTTCGCTTTCATGGCTGTAGATCCTGTTTGCGGGCTTTTCATAAACGACAAGCGGTTTGTATCGGGCTGTGTAGGTGAAAAAGAAAAAGAGGCTTTGAAAATTAAGCTTATGCGGGATCTTGCAAATGCAAGAGATGAAAGGGGCAAAATATTTGCACATATATGGGATGCTGAGAAATATTACGGCAAAGGTTTCTATTCTGGCCCAATAACTCCAGATATATTTGTAGGTGCTAGAGATGGCCTTACGATCGATCCGTTGCACTACTCCAAAGAAAAGCTATTTATGGAGCCAGACGCTGCAAGAAAGGCAGACCATATGCTCTATGGTGTTTTTGGGTTTTACCCAAAAATTAGCCTACATTTAAATAGAAATTTCAAAATAACACACATTGCACCTTTAATTCTCTCCTTATACAAATAAAGTTCCTTTTTGTTTTATTTTTTGTTTTATTTATATATTTTTAGTTGCTCAAAGTAATATTGTGAAAACGAAAAAGTATCTTGTAATGCTTTCAATAGTTGCCTCTGCCCTTTTTTTATACTTATTCTACTTTACGGGCATGTATATGGGCTATGATGATCCTGTCTATGCCTATTCAATGCTTTATCCAAGTATATTCAAATTTGTGGATTCCTTTGCCGGAGGTTCGCTAGGCTTTTTCATCATAGGTTCACTCTTTGTGCGCATATCTGGGAATTCATTGCTGGTTCCACCACTGTTGAATGTTTTAGCTATACTAATAACAATTGTGGTTGCCTTTGAGATAGGGTATTATTACAATAGGTTAGTTGGAGGGGCGCTTGCGGCGATATTTTATGCATTCAATCCACTTACAATGACCTACTCTACAAGATTGCTTCCAGACCCATTTATTGCCTTATTTCTTTCAATTTCAATTTACCTTTTGATTGTTCCATCAGGCAAAAAATACTTTTATTTTCTAAGCGGATTTGCTGCAGGTTTCACTGTTCTTTATGGTAGCCAAGGGTTCATAAGCCTCTCCGCATATGGTATATTCTTAATATCCCTCCTTTTTGCAAAAGGCGAAAAAAAGAAGATCCAAAGGCTTGCTTTTGCATTGGCAGGCACAGCCATACCGCTTGGCATCTACTTTGGAATGCAGTATGCACTTTTCAAGGATATTTTCTATGCGCTTAAATTCACTTCCTTTGATGCAAGCCTTAAGCCATATGTGAAGAACTATTACCTCTATTCAATCTTTCCCATAAAGTTGAACACTGTAACCAGAGTCGCTTTTGAGCCTTATTCTAATATAGGCCTTCTTGGTTTCTTCTTAGCTTTCCTCCCTCTTCTCTATTTCAAAGATTTTAGGATGAAATTCCTTCCTATTGCTTTCTCATCTCTGTTTTTCGTCTTTTATTTCCTTTTTGGCAGCCAGAGCATACTAGAGTACTCCCCATTGCATGGCATAAATAGGCTTCTTATCCCTCTTGCATTTTTGCTTTCCTTGTACTCAGCTGCTTCTTTCGCTTTTCTGTTCAAAAAACTGAAGAAATATAGATTCTTGCTTGCAAGCATTGGAATAGCAGCGTATTTGCTTTTCTCGTTTGTTACATTTAGCTATGCGGTGCCTTTTAACGCTGCGAATAGCAATTGGGGGAAGTGCTATGCCATAGCTTCACAACTGCAAAGAATTTTTGGAAACAATGTCGGAAATATAACAATATACCAAAATGTATGCCCTTTTGGATTCCAATTTTATTATGTTCTTGGGGCGAAGCCTATGAGCTACATGTCTTTTCCGCAACCTGTGCTCAATTGCTCCTGGAGCGACACTATATATGTTTTGAATAGCACAGCCTGTGGGAGTAAATACATATATGGCAATTTGTCAGAAGGCTATTATGTATATTACCTTCAAACCAAGTAGGCATGAGCCGAAAATGGAGCCCTTTAATTTGCTCGTTGTAGATGTGGGAATGAGCATTGCTAG
>JBAMLI010000086.1:0-21467 GCA_039793645.1 archaeon | reverse complement strand
AAATAATTAACTTTCTGCAACCCATGAAGGGAATAGGCCTGTTTTGTAAACAGCAACTACACTACCTTTTGTTGCATTTATTATGCTGAGCGTGCTGGAGCCTGCATTTAGAATGTATTCGTAGTTTCCATCGCCTGAGGTTGATGCAAACAACGGCAAGAAACCCACATTTATGCTCCCAATCAGTGCACCTGTCGAGGCATTGAGCACAGCCACAGAGCTTGTACCTACATCTGTGACATAAAGCCTATTTAGCCTTGAATTGTACGCTATGCCAAAAGGCATGAAGCCTGCATATCCTTGCCATAATATAGAATTATTCTTTGTATATATTGCAGCGACTTTGTTCAAGGCAGGGAATGTTACAAAAACAATGCTTCCGTTATAGTTTGAGGCAAGTGCATATGGCATCGAACTTAGCTTAAGGGAGCCTATTACATTAAGCGAATTCAGTATGGTTATGTTTTGCGAGAGCTGGTTAAGCACAAAGACGTAAGCTCCGTCTCCGCTTGCTGCTTCAAAGCTGGGGAATATGCCCACTTTTATGTTGCTGACGATCATGCCATTCTCGCTTGCTATGGTCACATTGTTAGAGCCAGAATTTGCTATATAAAGATATTTTCCAACATCAATAATTGCTGTAGGGTAACTGCCTGTTTTTATTAAGCCAACAGTGCTTCCATTTGCAATGCTAAGCATCTTTACCTTGTTTCCAAATATAGTCACATAGCAAACCGTAGAGTTGCTTGATACAGCCACAGACTGCGGGAGTGTGAGATTTGAGAAAGAGGCTGCTGCGCCGCTCGAGACATTTACTATTGTAAGGTTGCTTGAAAGCAGATTGGGTATGAGGAGCTTAGGGTATGCAGGTATGAAGACAATCGTTGCATTTGCAGTTAGACCTGCATATGAGACAGTTACAGTAGACACGCCCGAAGTACCGTTGCTCGTAAGGGTTATGAACCCATTGCTAAAGTTCTGGGCATTGTAGATTATGCTTATGGAAGGATTGCTAGATATGAGCTCAGGGTTTGCAACTGGAAGCACATAGCCAAAGACATTGAGGCCTACATTGAGCGTTATATTCTGGTTGGATTTGGCGTAGTTGTTTAAAGGATTTACTACAAGGCTCACTTTTGGCACTATCAGCTTCTTTACATTGGAGGAATAATTTCCTACAAATCTTTCCTCAACAACCCCATTGTTGCAGTTGTAGCCGCAGTATTTTGCGCTCATGATAGCAGTGCCACTGCTATACCCCAATACTGGTTGGAACTTCTGCAGCTTTCCAACGCAGAGCACAGCCTGGCCCGGCTTTACGTAGCTTGGGCTGCAATTCAGAGAAACAGACGATCCATCCTGGTTTATGATAAGCGTTGGATTGTATATTGAATATGGCTGCATATTTGTGCCAAGAAGTGCTATCATTGTAGAGGTTGAATTTGAAGCCTCTATTATGCCCTTGCAGTCTATTCCAAGATCAAAGACGCATTTTGAAGGCAAGATGCTTTGAGCGCTTGAGAATACAGAATAGATGTAGAATGCCACTATAAGTGCAATTATTATAGTAATGGCATAAACCCACAGATACTCCAAGCCTGACTGGGCTAGCACCACTCCACCACTCCACTATATTAAGTAGTGGTATTTTTCATATTTAAATCTAATCTTCTGAAAGATTTGAAATGCTGGTGCACAACCCTAGATTCAAATGTTAGGCGAAGGTGATTGTGTCGCCATCCATCAGCACATGCTCCTTGCCCACTATTTGATTTTTGAATTTTGCACTTGGCCCTGTAATATAAGCGTATCTTGCCTTCTCGGCAAACTCAAAATGTATCTTCTTTGCCACATCGCCAACCTTGCTTCCTTCCTTAACAATCATGGGCTCGCTCTTCTCGCTGCTTAGCTTAGGCTTTAGATATATGCGCATCAGCCTTAGGCTTGAAAATATGCCCTCCTTGAGCTCCTCTATGTTGTAAATATTCAGCGCGCTTACAGGGATTACCTTTATGCCAGTCTTTTCTTCTATCTCTTCTGCGATTTGACTATAATCCTCTGCAATGTCTATTTTGTTCAATGCGATAAGCGCATGCATGTATGCCCCGCCAGCAGCAGCGTCTACCACATCGCTGGCGGAGGCGTTGGCATAGAATATTACATTTGCATTGTATATCCCAAACCCTTCAAGTATCTCTTTTACCTCCTTCTCATCTGGCGCATTGTGGCCCTCTGAGGCTATGCTTATCCCTCCTTTTGGAAGCTCCTCAATCTTTACCTTTGGTTCGCCAATTTTTATGCCAAGCATTGAGAGTTCATTCAAAAGAGAGTATACTTGCTTGTAATCAGTTGCATCAACCACTATGAGAAGCAGGTCTGCGACTTTTATAGCACTTGCCACCTTGTAGCCCCCTCCTTTGCCTTCATGAGCGCCTTCTATCAAGCCAGGTATGTCAAATATCTGGATCTTCGCCCCTTTGTACTCCAACATGCCTGGTATCAAATCTACTGTTGTAAACGAGTAGTTTGCAACCTTTGAATCTACGCCTGTAAGCGCCTTCAAAAGCGAAGACTTTCCAGAGTTGGGGAAGCCGACAAGCGCTACAGTAGCGTCTCCGCTTTTCTTTATGTTGAAGCCTTTGCCATGGCGCTTTCCCTTTGATTTGAGGGCTCTGTTTATCTTTGCAATTTTCGCCCTAAGTATGCCAAGGTGCTTGTCTGTAGCCTTGTTGTATTTTGTCTTTGAATACTCTTCCTTCAACTCTTCAAGCCTCCTTTGGAGCTCTTCCTTTTCCATAGCACCACAGTATAAAAAAAGTACAATGATAAAACAAAGTATACTCAAATATCAATATACAGAATATAATATTAAATATTTAAATTGAAATATTTAAAAACATTTTAGGAGTGGGTGAAATGGCAAAGAAAACAAAGGGAAAGAAGAAGAAGAAATAGTTTTATTTGTTTTGTTGTTTTTTTGCTGTTTTTGCTTTTTTGCGGTTTTCTGCTTATTGCCCATCTCTAACTTCTCTCCTTGCTTTTCATTGCTTGAGATCCAAACCCAAGCCCTTGAACTTTGATGTGAGGCCCCTCATGCTTCTGTCGCCTTGGAGCGCATTTATTAGCTTTTTCATCTTTGCAAAATCGCTCAGCAGCTCCCTTACATCTTTCTCTGTGGTGCCGCTTCCTTTGGCTACCCTCCTTATCCTGCTTGACTCATGCATAAGCCTTTCATTCTTCCTTTCCTCAGGGGTCATTGATGCGATTATGGCTTTGTATTTCTTCAATTTTTCTTCGCTCTGCTGTATGGCTTCCTTAGGCGCATCTACTATTCCAAGCATTGAAAGCATGTTTTTGAGGGGGCCCATTTTTGACATTGCCTTAAGCTGGGTGTAGAACGTCTCGAAGTTGAGCTCCTCTATATTCACCTCCTCTGGCTTTATGTTTGCTTCCTTTATTGCTTCTTGGACTGTCGAGATTATGCCTTCTATGTCCGGTATGCCCAAAAGCCTTCCAACAAACTTGCTTGGATCATAAAGCTCGAGTGCATTTAGCTTTTCGCCTGTGCCTATAAATGTTACTTTTGCATTCGCTGCAGCAACAGCGCTAAGCGCCCCTCCGCCTTTCCCTGAACCATCAAGCTTTGTTACTATAACTCCGTCTATCTTCACCGCTTCGTCGAATTCCTGAGCCTGCTTGCTCGCAACTTGACCTATATCGGCATTTATCACAAGAAGCTTTTCATCTGGTTTGAAGGCTTCTGCAACCCTCTTAAGCTCATCTATTAGCTCCTTGTCTAGCGCGTTCCTTCCGCTAGAGTCGCATATTAGCACCTTTTTATCCTTAAGGGCATCAAGCCCTGCACGTGCAACCTTCGCTGGGTCTTTCTCCCCTTTTATCCCAAAGAATGCAACATTTGCTTGTTTGGCGAGGGACTCAAGCTGCTCATAGGCAGCTGGCCTTGAAACATCACAGCATATCAAGCCTGTGCTCAGGCCCCTATCTTGGTAGAACTTCGCTAGCTTTGCTGCGGTTGTTGTTTTTCCTGAGCCGTATATGCCAAGGAGAAGTATCCTCTTTGGCTTTAGCTCGGGCTCATATTTTGTGCCCATGAGCTTGACGAGCTCCTCATAGACTTTGTTTAGTATGAAGTCCTTTTGGGTTATTCCAGGGGGCACCTCTTCATGGAGAGCAGCATCTTCTATTCTTTTTGTAAGCTCAAAAACAAGCTTTACATTAACATCTGCGCTGAGCAGAGCCTTTTGCAACTCTTTGTTAAACTCCTTTATTGCCTTCGAATCGATTATTGTAGAGCCTTTGAGCTTTGCAATTGCCTTCCTAAGCCCTTCTCCTAGATCCATAGAAACCATTCAGCAATAGGATATTTCGCCTGCAAAAGATATAAGAACATGATAAATTAAAAATTTTACCATTTAAATCGACGCCATGCCCTGCATGCAATGGACCGAGGGCTAAAAATTTTTATATGTTCGTTATCTTATTACTTATGCGGGCTCGTAGCTCAGCCTGGTTAGAGCGGCGGTCTTATAAGCCGTAGGTCGAGAGTTCGAATCTCTCCGGGCCCACTTGCAGATGCTTGCTAATCCCAAAGCTCGCTTAGATCCTTCTTGCTGAAGAGTATCTCTTTCATCTCCTTTTCAAACTCTGGATCGTGGCGCCTCAGCCATTCAAGAAGAAGAGACGCGTGCTCCTTCTCGTCGTCCCTATTGTGGGCGAGTACTTCTTTTAAGCTTTTGTCTTTTGTTGCACTTATCCTCTCGTCGTAATACATTATTGCCTGGATCTCTTCTACAAGCGACTGCCTCGCTCTATTCAGATCTTTTGTTTTTTCATCAACATTTTCTTCGTACATTATAAAACCTAGCTTTCCATATAAGGAGCAAGATAATATGTTATTGTTGCATCCCCAATATTGTAGCTCAATTTTATGGGCTCATTAGACCTCAAAGATATGTTTATTGAATTTCCAAGTGGGCACGATTTGACCATGTTCTCAAGGTATTCAAGGTTAAATGTGGCTTCAGCAGCTTTTTGTGCTTCAAGCCTTTTTATCACAACGCCATCAGGCTCATGCACCTCTTCAAGCTCCCCCGAATCGCCATGGGCTGTTATTGTGAAGTTCTCTTTTGTGGCCTTGAATGAGATATAGGATGAGATAAGGTTTGCATCCTTTATTATCTCTTTAAGGGGCTCTCCTGTTACTTCCACGCTTGCATCGAATTGAACATTTGGCTCCTTCTCCACATTCTTCCTTACATCTATAAGAGGAAGCTTATACCTCCTCCTAACCCCTTTTCCTATAAACTCGATGAGCAGCTTTGAATCTGTGTCTTTCATCACCAGGACTTCATCATCCCTTGCCCTTGAAAGCACTTTTCCTAGGTTTTCTATGTTAAGGCCTATACTTGTTGGCTTTTCTAATTCAAACTTTGAAAAGGTTTTGCTTGGCATAAAGAATGAGACCATGCTTATCCCACTCGGATCCATCGCCTTAAGGCTTATGCCTTCTTTTGAGATGTTGAAAGAGCCCTCATCTATTAGGCTGACTATTGATTCAACGCAGTCGCGCCAATACTTTGCATTATCTATCTTCAATTCGAACATAGAACCCCCTTATTAATTACTATAATTAAAATGATAAAGCTTATAATTATGCACCATGCATGCTGTGCAGGCTTTTACCATCTCATAAGAAAAAAGAAGAGTATCGCCAATATTATCAGGATTATTGCGAGCACTTCTACCACTATGAGCATGCTTGGCGATGTGCCGAATGCTATCGGGAATGGCCCTATCATTATCAAACCTCCTGCACTTATATTGCTTCCTCCTTTGCTCGCTGAGCTACTGGCACTCAGTAAAGCATATACAAAAAGGAGCGCGAACCCTGCAAATATCAGGAGCATTCCTATAAATGCAATATAAGCGTACATGATATTAGATAGGAGTCTAAATTTTAAATACTTGTCCAGCAATCAACAGGTAGCAACAAGCAACTTTTTAATATTAAACTTCGAAATTTAAAAAGTGTCTTGCAATGATAGGAATCTTTTATTCAAAATATGACCCCGCTTCTCTCAACATGGCAGAGTATTTGAAGGAGGAGCATGGCTTTGCCGAGAAGCGTGTGGGGGGGAGGCTTTGCTTTTCAGACGGAAAGATCTGCTTGTACGAGGCTGACAAGCCGCTCTTAGAGATGGAGAGTGCTGATGAGTATGGGCTTAGCCTAGCATGCTTCTTGAGCAAGCATAGCAGCGCGGTAGGCATAGCTGCTTTTACAACACACCCAACAGGCAATTGGACGCGTGAAGCAAGGCTTGGGGGCAAGCCGTATGAGCTTTCTTATGCTGCACCCCTTGAGATGCTGGGCATATTGAAGAATATAAAGGCAAAAGAAGTAAGCGGCGTGGAGCTGAGCTACGAGGCGACGCACCATGGGCCATTACTTAAGACTCCATCGCTCTTTGCAGAGATAGGAGGCAACAAAGAAACAATAGAAAACAAGGATTACGCAAAGGTTGTCGGCGAAGCGGTATATGCTGCGCTAAATGGCGAAGGCCTTGAATTTAGCAAGATCGTGATAGGTATAGGCAATACCCATTACCCTTCCAAATTCTCGAAGCTTGCCTTGGAGAGAGGCTTCGCCTTCGCACACATGATGCCAAAATATGCTGTAGAAGAAGAGGGAAAGAATCTCTTTATGCTTGAGCAAGCGATAAAGAGGTCGAACAAGGAAGTAGAGGCTGCAATCATAGATGGAAAGAGCTTGAACAGCAATACCAGAAGGATGGTTATCTCAAAATTGGATGAGTTAGGGATAGAGTATGAGAAGGTTTAGAATAATCTTTGTGCTTCTTGCCACACTTTTCCTCACGAGTAGCGTGATTGCACAATATTGGTTCCAGTTTGGGGCGAGGAGCGGAAACAGCGCTTCGCAAAACAATGGAGCTAGCGTAGAGATACAAACCATTATCCCGCAAAACTTAACCGCGGGATCGCTTGGCTTTTGGGTTGGCGAGATTCTTTCCAACGGAGCATTCATACAGGTAGGCTATCTCATAGAAAATGCTACTGGGAATTACCCTGCGCTTTGCACAGAAAGCGGCTGCTCAGGCTACCAGTACATAAAGGCAGGAGACGCTGAATGGTTCTATGAATATTTCCCCCCTAACGTCAATAACGGCTTCTTCGGTGCAATAGGCCCTGATGGATCGGCAGGCTTGAATGGAACATTCCACAAATACGGCTTCTATTCCATAGGAAACAGTTGGTACTTTACATTCGATAATAATGTGATAGGGAGCGTGAACCTCGGCACAGGCACTTCAGGTCCCCAAGTACCGGCTGCTTTTGGAGAGCTGGCAAATACAAGCAACGCAAACACATATATTAGAAATGTGATTTTCTCAAACCTCTCTGTTTACAAGTATGGATTGTGGCTTCCTGTAGCTGATGGCTATTCATATATAGGCTATGGTGTAGGGAGCGAAAAAGGTTTGAAAAATCCTTATGGGGTAAAGGAGATTGGAAATAGAATAAATTATTTTGCTGTAGGCTCGAACCTGCCACAGCCCCCTGACGGAACGCAGCTTTGGTCGATGGGCTACTATCTTACCATCAAATCAAAGTATGGCAATTTGAACAGCACAATAGGCTATGTGGCTTATTCAAGCGCTACAATAACTGCACCAAGATATGTATATATAGCGCCTGGAGTAAGGGCTTCATTTGCAGGCTGGATAGGAAAAGGGCTTGGCTCTTATACAGGCCCTCTGAACTCCACAACTATAAATGTCAACAGCAACATAACAGAAACAGCCACATGGAATATTGAATACTTCCTCAATGTAACAAGCCCTTATGGCATGGCAAGCGGGTCTGGATGGTATGTGAATGGAAGCATAGCTAGGTATTCAATTGACAGGCCTATGATTTACAAAAATAGCACAGCAAGGTATGAGTTCCTTGGATGGAGCAATGGCAACGTTAACGCAACTGGCTTGATAGTAATGAATGGCCCAGCAAACTTGAACGCGCTCTGGGCTCCGGAGTACCTTTTATCAGCAAAAGCACCTTATGGAAATGTAACAGGGTGGGGCTGGTATAGAAGCAATACAATAGTTACCCTTCTACTACAAAAGGAGATCATAAATCAAACTCCATATGAGAGGCTTGCATTCTATTCGTGGAGCAATGGGAATACGAGCCCAAAGCTTACATTACTTGTGGACAAGCCAATCAATCTAAGTGCAATATACAAAAAACAATACCTGATTAAGGTAATAGGGGAGGATGCATACCTGAAGCCCATAGATGCGCAGAGCTTCTCAATAGATGGCATGCAGACAAATGGAAGCATCTTTTTGTTTGCGAATACAACGCACAAAGTAGATTATGCTATCTATAAAGGGGCCAAGATAATTTCTGGCTATTTGATAAATACAGATTCCCCAGGGACAGTATTTGTGCCACTGAGCGTTTACAATGTCACAATCTCTACCAGAGATATATTCGGCTTGCCTGTAAATGCATACGCAGAACTTAGCTTCTCGAATGGTAGCACAATTGGAACCTATACCAATGGAACTTTAAGGTTGAGCGATGTGCCTTACGGCTATGCCAATGGCACTATCGCATACCTTGGCATAAAGCAACATGTAATGGTTATAAATGGCGGAGGCGCAAGCCTTATCTTCTTTTCCATGCTCGACATTGCTGTTGTATTTATAGTTATGCTTGCAATAGCAACCGCCTACTTTGTCGGAATTAGGATTGAGAAAAAGGGCAAAAATGCACAAATGCAAAAGGAAGAAGGTGGTGGGGCTAATGGCAATAGCTTGCAGACATAGGCAAGGCAAGCAAAGAATGAAGAAAAGATAGAATTTTATGTATTAACATCGCATTAGAATTGTGGTTAAAGTGAGGGTTGCCATATTTGTTCCGCCAAAAGATTTCAGAGACGAGACCCTTTCGATGGTAAAGCTGATTCTAGAGAAGTGGAAAGTGGATGGTATTATAACAAGCTATACCACCAAAGAATGCATAGGCAAGCATGGAGCAGTATACAAGCCTGCAATCAATACAGCAAAGGTGGATCCAGCAGAGTTTGATGGTATTGTATTGATTGATGGGGATGGTGTAGAATCCTACAAGCTTTACGACTTTAGGCCTCTTCTGGACCTAGTCAAGAGGTTCTATGAATCAAAAAAGATCGTGGGCGCAATAGGCAATGCAATAAAGATAATTGCAAGGGCAAACATAATTCTAGACACCAAAATCTCGGCCCCCATAGACGAGGAGACGCAAAGGCTCATGAGGATATATTATGGTCTAAATTCTCCCATGGAGGTTGAGGCTGACAAAAATATAATAACGGCAAGGAATCCGGAGAATGCAGATGCATTTGCACAGATACTTCTTGAAAAATTAGGCGTGAAGTAAGCCTTTCTAATATGCTTATGCTTCCACCCATTCAATATAATCTACTGATTAATTTATCTTAATTATAGGCCTTTGCTATGCATTTTGTAAAATATATGCTTCTCAGCGCCGCACTCGCATTTATATACGACAAATTTCTTAGAGCTTGCAAGCCTAACAGTGCAGTTTATTCCAGGCACTAGAAAATTATTGCAATTCTTGCATATCCTTTCCTTCTTTTCTTTTGATATCTTTACCTTGTAATGCATGCTTATTCTACGCGCCAGCTCGACATATCTCTTTGAAAGCTTAAGCGAAAAGCTTGTATTTTCGAGCGCCCTCTCTTCTGCAAGCTCGAGGAGCCTGTTTATGCGCTCCTGGGCTATATCTTCTATAAGTTCATTCTTCATTTAACATACCCCACACTAAAACTAAACAAGATGAAGAAGCTATTTTCCTGCTTGCCTTAATTACCTCTTTTTGTTCTTGTTATTGTAATCTAGCCAGCTCCTATAGGCAGCTGCATCTCTCTCCTTGAGCCTTTTTAGCACCTCATTCTTTATCTCTTCTGTTGTTACTGCATCCCTGCTCAAGAATGCATTCTCGACCTCTTTTGCTATTGCCCTTGCATTCTCAAGAGAGCCCCCAGACTTCACTATTGCAACAACTATCTTCTCCCTTATGAATTCCTCCTCTTTGCCATCTTTTTTCCTTACCTTCATTTAGTCACGATTTTATAACGAAGGATAGGTATAAAACACTTTTGTGCTGCTTCAAGATGCAATTAGTGTTATATATTTTTATTGGGCTATAAAATTATGCTTGACCCCCAAAAACTGGAATTTGCATACAAATACCCTTTTTCTGAAGAGGCCAAAGAGGTAATAAAAGGCCTTAACATCTCTACCATAGAGAAGAAATATCTTGAGCTAGGCAGGCTGAGGGTCGAAGAGGCTTTTGCAAAAGGGGTCGTAGAATTTAGCGAAGCGAGCTCCGAAGAGCTCAGGCTCAGCTACCTTATAAGCTATGTGTATGCGCGCATGATTGCAAGTGCGCTTGGGAGCATTGCCGTAAGCAAATTTGCATCTGCAGAAGCAAAAAGGGCTGCGACTGCACTGAGCTTTGACAAAACAGATAGCGTGCTCCGCTTGGCTTCGGAGCTAGGCATAAAGGCAAGCATGCAAGGGGAGCTCTTCCAAGTTCCGTTCCATTTGTATCTTGAGGCAAGCCCTAAGGGCGATGAATACAAGCTTATCCATCAAAAACTCGGCAATGGAATTGTCTACCTTGAAAGATACAAATTTGTGCACTTGCTTGAAAATGCTTCAAGAAAGGCAATACTCCAAGGTTTGCCAATACCAAGGAGGGATCTACCTAAGGAAGTGATAGAGGCTTCGACAGGTATAAAGGCGCCTGTTGAAGAGATAAAATCAAAGGGAGAAGCAAAAGGCAAGTATGCATGGATAGAAAAGCTTCTTGCACACCCACTCCCAGATTTTAGGCATAGGGTTGTAAACCTGATACTTGCACCTTATTTCACAAATGTGAAAGGGCTTAGCGAGGATGAAGCCACTAGATATATACTCCAATACATAGAGAGATGCAAAGAGGTTAATCCAAACACACGGGTTGGCGAGCCTTACATTGCCTACCAAGTGAGGTATGCAAAGAGGAAGGGGCTTAGGCCGCTCTCACTGGAAAAGGCAAAGGAGCTGCTTGGTGGTATAATAAACTTTGAGGAGTTGGTTTGATGATTCACACATTGTGCTATATTTGCGGCAAGCCTGCAAGGCATGTCTGCAAGCTCTGTGGAAGACATGTGTGCGAAGAGCACTATGACAAGGTGACAGGGCTGTGCACCAATTGCTTGCATGGGAAGAAGCTGTAGTTATGCTATTTAAATAACTTTGTCTCGAAATCAGAAGCGGTGCTGCCTTTTGGAAAAGCTTTGCCATTTGGGGCTTCTACAGGAAGGCCAACCTCTTCTGCGACTCTTATGAGCTCAGATATATCGACAAGCCTATCTGTATAAAGCTTATAGTATTTTATGTTGCCCGCCTCGGCTTCCTTCACATTGAATGTCAGCTGCTGAAGCATGCCGCTCCTCCTGACTCTTATCTTTATGCTTCCTTTTCTCACTATTTCTCGTGCAAAATCGCTTATTTGCATAAAATCAGTTGCGCAGGTAATATCCAAACTCAATTATAAATAAATATCACTCATAATTATAAATATGCTTCCTACATACCTCGCCCTGCTTGCGTTTGCTGTTTTCTCGCTTCTGGTAGCTGGAGCAATGGTCTTTGCTTCAAAGCTTCTTGGGCCTGATGAGGAGCACAACCCTGTAAAGGATTTGAACTATGAAAGCGCAGAAGAGCCTATAGGCAGGGAGACAAGCGCCATGAAGGAGTATCTGCACTACCTTACCATTTTTCTGGCATTTGAATTGAGCGTTGTGATTTTGCTCCTTTGGACTGCAACGGCAAAGCAGGTAGGAGTCGAGCAAAGCATTGTAATCTCTGCAATCCCAATTTTTTCAGCTGTTCTGGCATGGCTTGGCATTGCAATTTCAAGGGTGAAAGCAAATGAGTGATGAGAAAAATGTAGAGAATGCAAGAAGGGAGATGGAGAGGCTTGTTGTAGACTCACTCAAAACATACAAAGCGCCTGTAGGGGCTTTCTTCACCAATCTGAAAGAGGCTACAAAGGCTATAGCTGAAGGAACAATAAGGTGGTCAAGAAAGAACTCCCTCTGGCCTATGCAATTTGGGCTTGCATGCTGCGCAATGGAGCTCATGGACTTTGGCTCTTCGAGGATCGATGCTGAGAGAAAAGGGTATCTTCTTTTTAGGGGCACCCCAAGGCAGTGCGATGTGATGATTGTTGCTGGCTGGGTGACCAAAGCAATGGCCCCAGAGGTGAAAAGACTATACGAGCAAATGGCAAAGCCAAGATATGTGATAGCGTATGGCGAGTGCGCAGTCAGTGGCGGCCCGTGGTGGGAAAGCTACAATATAATAAGAGGCGTTGACCAAATCATTCCTGTAGATATTTATGTTGCTGGCTGCCCGCCAAAGCCCGAAAATTTATTCGAAGCGCTGATGAAGCTTCAAGAAAAGGTTGGTGGTAAGGTTGAAGATTAAAAAAGAGGAACTTCTTGAAAAAATGAAGGAGAACTTCAAGAATGGCTACAATTACCTTGTCAAAATCACAGCCGTAGACTATAATGACCATATTGAGGTAATTTATTTCTTAAGGAATATGGAAAATAGGAAAGAGGAAAATATTAGGGTTGATCTGAAAGAGGGAGAGAGGCTTCCAACCATTATAGACATTTTTAAGGCTGCTGACTTCTATGAGAGAGAGCTAAGTGATATGTTTGGCATAGAGATAGAGGGCAGGATTGCAAAAAGGCTCCTGCTTGAAAAATGGGACGGAGTCGATGCCCCGCTCAGGAAGAAATTTGAATGGGGCTCTGCATACAAGAGGGGTTGAATGCTTACAAGAATAAATGTAGGGCCGATACATCCAAGCACGCACGGTGTGCTTAGGCTAGTTGTTACGCTTGATGGAGATACTATTGTCGATGTAGAGCCACATATAGGCTTCTTGCACAGAGGTGTGGAGAAACTCGCAGAGAATAGAATGTACATGCAGAACGAAGGCTACATGGAGAAGATAGATTACGCCGCACCCATGGCCTATAGCGACTTATATGTCTCGGCTGTTGAATTGGCAATGGGAGTGCATTTGAATGAAAGGGCAAAGTATGCAAGGCTTATACTCTTAGAGCTCCAAAGGATTGCAAGCCACTTGCTCTGGCTTGGCACTTACTGCAATGACTTAGGGCAGATGTTCACAATGTTCATGTGGACTATGAAGGATAGAGACCTTATACTCAACCTGCTTCAAGATGTAACAGGAAGCAGGATGTTCTATGTCAATATGAGGATTGGAGGCTTGTCTATGGACCTTCCACCAAACTTTGAAGAGCATGCGACAAAGCTTTTGGATTACTTGGAAAAGAGGCTGAAGGAGTATGAGTCTTTCCTTGAGAAGAACCCAATATTCATAGAAAGGACCAAAGGGGTTGGGGTGCTAAAGAGAAAAGATGCAATAGAGCTTGGGGTTACAGGGCCTGTGCTAAGGGCTTCAGGAGTCAATTTTGATGTAAGAAAGGACTACAGCTACTATGCCTACGACAGGCTCCACTTCATGCCTCAGATCCAAATAAAAGGAGATGCATTTGCAAGGTATAAGGTCAGGATGCTTGAGATGAAGGAAAGCATAAGGCTAATAAGGGAAGCACTGAAGGAAATCCCAGAGGGCGATGCGCTAGGCATGCCAATAAAGCTCATCTCGCCTCCTATAAAGGAGAGTGAAGTTATAGTAAAGAGGGAGCTTCCGCGTGGGGAGGGCATGATTTTCATGGTGACTGACAAGCAAAAGCCTTACAGGCTTTCAATAAGGGCTCCTGCGTTCATAAATCTATCAGCCTTAAGGCACATTGCAAAAGGTGCAAGATATGCAGACCTTTTCTCAATATTGGGAAGCCTTGATTTGGTGATGGCGGATGTTGATAGGTAGCTTGTTTGAATTGCTAAAGGTTATTGTTGAGATATTTATACTTGTCATCTTTTTTGACTACATCTTCGGCTGGCTTGAAAGAAAAACAATAGCCAAAGTACAGCTTAGGCACGGGCCTACTTATGTTGGCAAGTTTGGCTTGCTCCAAAACCTAGCGGATATTCTAAAGCTCCTGGCAAAAGAAAATATTGCGCCGAAGAATGCAGACAAGCTTATCCTCTTTTCTGCCCCACCTCTCCTGCTTGCACTTTTCATCTTTCTTGTTTATCTCCTTCCTTACTCGAATGGATTGGGGCTTAGCATAAGCCTAGGCCTTCTAGCTGTTTTTGTTCTTCTTTCATTTGCTCCGCTGCTTATATTTTTGGCAGGCGCTTCAAGCGGAAACAAATTCTCTGCGATAAGCGCCCAGAGGTCTGTGATAATGATTCTAAGCTATGAAATACCACTCATGCTTTCTGTAGCAGCAATAGCCCTCTGCGCTGGCAGTTTTAACATAGCTACAATAGTCAACGAGCAGGCAAATATGCCTTTCATAGTGCTAATGCCTATAGGGTTTCTTGTATTCTTTGTTGGGATGCTTGCAGAGCTTGAGAGGCCCCCATTTGACTTGAGGGAGGCTGATAGTGAATTGATAGCAGGCTGGCTCGTGGATGTGGGCTCCCCATACTATGCAATTGCGCTCTTCGTAGACTACACGCGGATGTTTTTGGGCTCTCTCCTAATAGCGCTGCTCTTCTTGGGTGGATGGGAAGGGCCCTATCTGCAGCAGCTAGCATGGCTTTTGATAAAAACATTTTTCGTAGCATTTGTAATAGTCATAATAAGGGCAACGACTGTGAGGATGAGGCTTGACAGGCTTATGGAATTTGGATGGTTCTTGTTGCTGCCTCTTTCAATTTTAAACATTATAATAACATTTTTATTGATTGTAAAGTAAAGATAATAAGGTGTGGGTTTGATAAGACCAATAGCAAGAACTTTTGTGGAGCTGGGCAAAAGCAGATTCACTACTCAGTTCCCTGAAGAGAGAGAAAGCCAGCCTGACAACTACAGGGGAGTGCACAGGCTTGACATAGAGACATGCATCAGCTGTGGCGCCTGCGAGAGGATATGCCCAAACAAGACAATTACCATGGTTTATGCCGAAACTAAGAAAGGAAGGAGAAAGCTTCCTGAAATAAACTTAGAGAGGTGCCTCTTTTGCGGGCTGTGCCAGGAGGTTTGCCCAACCCACTGCCTTACCCTTACCAAAGATTATGATTTAGTTGCTGCTGACAGAAGGCGCTTCATAAAGAGGCCAGAGGAGTTGAAATAGGTGCAAGAATGGAATTGGCATATTTAGCCTCTCTAGCTGCTGTGGAAATCTTTACAGTAGCATCGGCTATTCTTGTCTATGTGCCAAAATCAATAATGCGCTCTGCGGTAGCCTTGGCACTTGCATTCTTCGGCGGATCGATTGCGATGCTCTTTGCAATGCAGAGCTTCCTTGCATTGCTTCAGCTTCTTGTGTTTGTAGGGGGAATATCTGCATATTTTATAATAGCCCTCTCGCTTGAAAATGAAAAGAACATGAGCACGAAAAGAACTTACTTTTTAGTTCTTGCAGTTGGGATCACGCTTTCCCTCTTTGCAATGTTTTTGGCTTCTGGAGGCAATGCAATCCAACCCCAATATCCAAACAGCTTTGTTTCAAGCTTCATGGAGATTGAAAACAATTCATATTACTTCCTTTACCTTGTTGCCTTCACCCCATTTGCAGGAGCCATAGGAGGAATAATAATCATAAAAAAGCTGAGGCATTTGGCATGATGATGCTATTGTATTTAAGCATCGCCCTGTTCGGGATAGGGCTAGCGGGAATTGTAGGAGGGAGGAACATTATAATAATGATATTTTCGATCGAGCTCATCTTCCTTGCAAGCATCATTATGCTAGGATATGCTCTTGCCATCAGCCCGAGCGCAGCTGGGGCTGAGATGATTTTAGCCATTTGGGCTGTAGCTGCTCTTGACGCGATTGTGCTTGTAGTACTTTACTTTATCCTGGAGCGCATGGGCTCTAAATTCGACGTGAAGGAGTTTTCTACATTCAAGGGATAGCATGATTATCGCACCATTGCTCTTACTGCCTTTCGCGATTGCTTTGCTACTTGTAAGTTTCATGAAAAGCAGCAAAATGATTGCATATACTTCCATAGGTGCAAGCCTGGCAAGCTTGGCCATGCTTCCTTTTCTGAGCTTTGGTACGTTTGCAATAAACTGGTTCAGCGTTGGCGGATTTATGTTTGACATTGTGAGCAGCGTCTCAATCACGAACTTTGTTCTACTCTTTATAGTGCTTTTGCTTTCGCCTCTGATATATACTTATTCGTTAGGCTACTTCAAGCAAAGGAGCGAATTCAAGAGGTATTATATAGAGATGCTCATATTTACAATGGCAATGGTTGCGTTTGCAATCGCTGGCAATTTTATACTTCTTTTTGTTGCATGGGAATTTCTCAGCATTACAAGCTACACTCTCATAGGCTTTTGGTATAAAAGAAGAAATGCTTCGCTCGCAGCAAGGAAGGCGGTGACAATTGTCTTCATTGGTGACATTGCGCTCCTTGCAAGTATTGCCATAATCTGGAATTTCTGCTCTACTCTGACTTTTTCAAGCATCTCTACCATACCCAAATCTGCTGTGCTTCTGCTGATAATTGCGATACTCACAAAATCAGCCCAGTTTCCGTTCAATGAATGGCTTCCAGATGCGATGGAAGGGCCTACGCCTGTCTCTGCTTACTTGCATTCTGCCACAATGGTAAAGGCTGGCGTGTTCGCTGCAATAGTGCTTCTTCCTCTTTTTGAAAGGGCGCATGCACTCGCCTACTTCCTTGTCATAGGGCTATTCACCGCCATAATAGCAACCTTAAATGCAATGAAAGAAACGCATGTAAAAAGAATTTTGGCTTATTCCACTGTGCAGGAGCTTGGGCTTATGCTTAGTGCAGTAGGCATAGGGGCAATTGGTGCTGCGCTTTATTTCTTCTTTGCCCAAGCATTCTACAAAGCGCTTCTCTTTTTCAGCTCGGGCATAATGATTGATGCAAATGAAAATGAAAACATAAACTCAATCTATGGTCTTAAGAAAAACAAGTTTGTATATATTTCTACACTTTTCGGGGTGCTTGCACTTGCAGGCTTCATTCCTTTTGATGGATTTTTCTCCAACGTTGGGCTCAGCAGCTCCTTCTCAAAAGACTTGTATGCCTATATCCTGCTCAGCCTTATAAGCGTGGGTACAAGCTTCTTCATATTTAGATGGCTTTTCGTAACTTCGAAAGATACTAACAATAGGAATGTTGTGGTAAGCTACCTTGCACAGCCAAGGAGCATGCTAGCCAGCACCTACCTGCTCGCTGCATTTACGCTAGCTGCAAGCGTCGCTTTCTTCTACTTTCCACTTCTTGGCTATAGCATAAGCATCAAGCTTGATGAGGCAATAATAGAGACATTACTCGTTGCTATTGGATTGGCGATAAGCTACTTTGCATATGTAAGGAAAAAGATTTCAATTGAGGCCAAAATTTTAGAAAAAATAGCATATAATAGTGTATTTGTAAATATGTTTTATGAGGTGCTTGCAAAATTTGCATACCTCATAGGCAAAGGCGTTGAGGTATTCGACCTGTATATCAATGACCTCTTTGATTGGATAGGGCACATTGTGGCAAGGCTTGGAGATATAGGAAGAGTGCTTGTAAATGGAGATGTAAGCTTTTATGCGCTCATAATGGTTGTAAGCTTGCTAGCGATAAGCGCTTTGGTGTTGTTTGTATGATTCCCATCTTACTCTTTATGCTCTTGCTCCCGTTTGCCGGGATTTTGGGAGTCATAATAAGCAAGAAGGGAGGAAGCGCCGCGCCAATTGCAGTAGCAGTTATAGAGTTGCTTCTCTTTTTCTATGTTGCACGTACCTTCCTCTCCAGCGGGCCATTTGGGGAGAGTTACCAATTCCTGCCAAATATAGCAAACTTCGACCTTTATGTTGGAAGCCTCAACATTGCCTTTGTCTTCCTTACATCTATTGTATTCCTCGCTGCAAGCATGGCAAGCGCCTTCTTCATGAAGGAGGAAAAAATAGGGCATGGCGCGCTTATGATGCTCGCAGAATGCTCAGTATTAGGCATGTTCCTTTCAGGGAATCTGCTTGTCCTTTACCTGTTCTGGGATCTCGCAATTGTTTCATTTTTCTTTATGCTTTTCCACTTTGGCGGATTTGACAGAAGGTATGCTTCAGTAAAGTTTATAATCTACTCGCTTCTTTCCAGCTCTTTGCTACTTATTGGAATTATAATGATTTATTTCTACATGCCATCCCATACGCTCTCCATATCGCAGCTTGTGAAGTATGGCTACACGATGCCACGCCAATTCCAAACGATTGTCTTTATTCTACTTATGCTTGCTTTTATAATCAAGATGCCTGTATTCCCGCTTCACTCCTGGGCTATAGATGCATATCCAGAATCCCCTCCAGGAGGGGCTATGCTCCTTTCAGGCGTGCTTTCTAAATTCGGAGTGTATGGAATGCTTATACTCTTCATCTCACTGCCTGTTGCAAGGAATTACTCTTTAGTCGTTGCCCTCCTTCTTGCTTTCTCGGCCCTTTACGGAGCTGCAACGGCAATGGTGCAGAAAGACATCAAGAGGATGCTCTCTTACTTAAGCATAAGCGAGGTGGCAATTGTAGGGTTTGCAATTGCAACATTCACAATTGCAGGAATTGACGGCGCTATATTCGGCTCAGTAAGCCATGCCTTGATAATAAGCCTGCTCTTTCTCCTTGCATTTAGTGTAGAAAAAGTGTTTGGGACTACATTGATAGGAAGGCTTAGCGGCATTCTGAGCCAATACCGCTTGATAGGCTATGGGTTCCTTTTTGGGATTTTTGCAAGCATAGGCCTTCCACTTACCACAGGCTTCATCACCGATCTCCTTGTGTTTGTAGGGGGCGTAGAAAGCTTTGGCCTCCTTGTACTTGCATTGGCGCTTGCAATTGCCGTAAACGCTTCATATCTGTTTTGGATGTATGAGAGAGCCTTCCTTACAGGCAAGAATGCAAATATGTTTGCTCTACTTGATAAGGATGCAGAAGCCTCGATCTTTATGCTTATTGCTTTTATAGTTTTGATTGGGGCATTCCCTTCAATTGTGCTTAATATGGTTGGTGCTCTTATATGATAAGCCTGTTTGGCATGCTTGCATTGAGCGTTGCGCTGCTTGTTCTAGTGAATATTGTAGTTAGGGCTATAGGAAACAAAAAAGCCCAGTTTGCAGCAACAATGATTCTCTTGTCTGCTTCCCTCTTTTTTATTTTGGATATCTTGGTGCAAGGAAGCTTTGGGTGGCATATGCTGCGGCTAGTTGACTTGAACCCATTCAGCGTGCTTCTTTCTGCAATTATTGCTGCAGGCATGCTTGCAATCCAAGTTATTGCATTCAGGGAAAGCGTCTATGAAGATTTTGCCGTATTTTCAAGCTTCTCTTTCTTGGGCATGCTTCTTGTAGCTATGGCTGGGAGCATTGCAACCATATTCATCGGCTTGGAATTGCTCACAGTGCCTACAGTCTTTTCCCTCCTGCTGTCTAAGAAATGGATTGAGCCTGGCATAAAATATTTTGTGGTAACAGCGCTCTCAGCTGGTCTTTTTGCGTTTGGCACAGCAGTCCTTTTCCTCTCAACCGGAAATCTCCAGCTAAGCCCCCAAGCTTACAATATGGGGAGTGCAATTGCATTTGTCATGCTTTTGGTTTCTATTGGAATAGAGTCTGGGGTCTTCCCATTCAACCTCTGGATCCCTGACGTGTATAGCGGCGCGCCTGCATTCATAACCGCGATGCTTGGCGGATTCAACAAGAAGATAGGTATTGTGGCACTTGCATATATTACATTGGTCCTCTTCCCTTATTTCTCTCAGAGCTTGCTCATCCTCTTTTCTATACTCACAATGTTTTATGGAAATCTTGCTGCCCTTGCACAAAGAAATGCAAAAAGGATGCTTGCATACTCGTCGATCTCGCAAGTAGGATTTATCCTTATAGGCTTTTCAGCGATGAGCACATATGGCGTTTCTGCAAGCATTATTCAGATTTTTGCCCATATGTTTGCATTCATAGGCGCCTTGGCTATAGTGGCATTCTTCGAATCGAGCGGAAGAGTAGAAATCAATGATTACATAGGCTTGCACAATGAAAGCAAGCTTGCAGCTTTTGCGCTTGCTGTCTTTCTCCTTTCAATGGTTGGAGTGCCTTTCACTATAGGCTTTGTTGGCAAGCTTATGCTCTTTGCAAGCGCCGTCTCATCGAACCTAGCCTGGCTTGCGGTCTTGGGCATAATCAATACTGTAATATCCATCTACTATTATGCAAAGCTGATAATTGCAATATATACAAACAAGGCCTATGCAAAGCCTATCAGGCTCGGTGCAGGGATTTATGCTGTGGTTGCAGCATGCCTCTTAATTGTTCTTCTTTTTGGAATATACCCTGCTATGCTCTTTAACCTTGCACAAAGCGCTGCTTCATCGATACAAATTTAAGAATATTTTGGCAAAATAATATTATGGAAGAAGTTGATGCTTATTCTGGCATGATAAGCAGAGAAAACATAGGCAAGCTCAATGGGAATCCTAAGAAAGTAAAAGTAGATGATATTTTAAATGGAAAAGTGCAAGAAGGAGAGGTTGTAGACATAGAGGGGAATGTATACAGAATTTTTAACCCAAGAAGATTTGAAAAGGATGGCAAAGAAAGGCATGTAAGGACCCTTATATTAGGGGATGGGGAGAAAAGCATAAGGGTAGCGCTTTGGGACAAGGCTTCTGCGCTTGCAGATATTATGCCTATTGAAAGAGGGGATAAGATAAGTGCAAGCAATCTTCTTTTAAAAAAGGGCCTAACAGAGCTTGAGCTCTCAAGCAGGCAGAACACCTTCTTTACAAGGGTAAGCATTTCAAATACCGGAATCGGTGATTTTTCGATGTTGAAAATAGGGGACAAAGACATTGATGTATTGGCTAAGATAGTTGAAATAGGCTCGACAAAATACTTTGAAGACCAAAATGGGAAGCAAAGAAAAGTTGTGAGATGTGTTATTACTGATGGCCTTGCGAATATGAATGCTGCTTTTTGGGATTCTTCTTGCGACTACATTGTAAGCGCACATCCAGGGGATTTCATAAAAATAGAGTTCTGCTCTATAAAAGACAACAATGGGATGGAAGTCAATGCTGGAAATTTCTCAAGGATTATAGTAAACAAAATTTTCAAGAGCAGGCTTGTTGGATTCAAAGTTTAACAACGTGAGCGGGAAATCCCACACTCTTTAGAGGTGGGATGAAAGCGAACCGCTGCTACGGCTATTGCATTCATGTATCGAAAGGCATATAAGTGTAT
>JBAMLI010000085.1:0-2904 GCA_039793645.1 archaeon | reverse complement strand
GAAGTTGGCACCAAATTGCTTGCACCTATAATGGGAGCTACATAAGCATATATATTGACGGCAAGTTTGTAAATAAAACGCTTACGCCTTACAAGGTATTTGGGGAGAAGATAATAGAAATTGGAAAGAGGACATCAGATTTTTACATAAACGATGTGCCAACCCAAGCGTATTTCAATGGCTATATGAAAAATGTCGAATTTTATAGTGAAACGCTAAATCCAAACCAAATAGCTGAGCTTTACAACAGAGGCATTGATGGAATGCCATTTGGATACGTAAGCATATACATGCCAATGAATGGCTCATTCGCTTGCTTTGAGAATGGATTTACATGCAATGCAGAAATAATTAGAGCATCAAGTAACGTTCAATAGGGCACAATCCTTTGATTGGAGATTTATGACAGTATTGTTAATGATGCTCGTCTGTGTGTATGCAAGATAATTGTAAAGCGATCCAAAGCCACCCATAAGGGTAGTATTACTATATGTGGCAAAATAGCCCCCACAGAATTTCAAGGTCTTGCCTACCATGCTTGGATTAGGCGTAATCACCCAGTGGACAAGCAGGTAGCGGCTAGGGTCTTTGTATATAAGCTGGTGAGGCTCGCCTATTTGCGTTATATAATTGTACCAAGGCCCATTGTTCTGTACAAGAAGCATGCCTGTTTGGTTTGCAAGTTCAACTCCATAATAATGGAAATTTATCAGAGGCACATGTACCGTTTGGTTTAGGTAATATGATGTTGCAAGGTTTCTATACCACTTAAACTCCCCTACGAATATTACATTCAGCCCCACATACTCCCCAGGTGAAGCTGAGCTTTTGTTTAAAGAAACTGTAACGTTCTCAACATTGTTTATGACTGTGAAATTTTCAAGCTGTTTGGTAATAGGATTAATATAGCCAACGCCCGTCAAGTTGAAGTAGTTGAAATTGCTGAATATTGTCGGAGAGGCAGTAATAGAAGTCGTTGGCACTGTAGTAACTGCAGTAACTGTTGTCGTGGGAGTCACATTTATTGGAGTAATATTCTTTCCAGGTACAAGATAGAGCTTTGCACCAAATGGCGCAGACATACTTATTATTGTATTGTTAGTAAGGTATGGATATTTCGGGTAAAAGACGAGCTTCCAATTAGGGCAGTATTTTTCAGGGTTTGGCGTATATTTGAGCCCAAAAACTTGGACATACTTTGGCACTATCACAAAGCTCCCATTTGGTATTTCGCTACAGTTTTGGATTGAATCATATGCAAAAAATCTGCTTAAATTTTCAAATCTCATGTATATGGGGACATTTGAGAATGATGAAACAAAATAGATTTTTGTAGTGCTTGGATAATGCAAAAGATAATTTGCTATTGCAAGTTGGTCGTATCTTAAGTAGGCAAGCGTATTGTAATAGAATACATTTATCTTGAAAGATGTATATGCAAGGAAAGCAAGAAGAATCACAACAGCTGCAATCATTGCAAGCCTAGAAATTTTCCTTTTTTGAGAATTTATTATCTCAGCCAGTGCAATACCAAGCGAGGCAGCTATTGGTATGCCGAGAACAGCAAGGAAGCGCTCTAGCCTATAAGTGATTAGATATTTGAATGGGTGAATGGATATGGACATAGGGCCGTAATTCAAAAGAAGCAATCCAAAAATAAATATAAAGAATACGGGATAGATCGCATCTTTGCGGAGGATAACCATTTCAATAAGCAGTATGATGAAAGGTATAAAAGTGATATAAAACAGCTTCATTGGGCAGTCTGGCCCTATAACGCTACTTGTGCATGGAAGTGATCTTTGCACAGGCACAAGATATGTGAGGTATACTACTGCTATGCCACCAACAATTACAATGTAAATAAGCTTCTTAAGCAATCCTTTTGTCTTAATTATTGGGAGTATAAATAAAACAACAACAAGGGCGTAAAAGAAAAAGCCTGAAAATGAGTTTACTATATAATTGAAAGATAGATTTCCCCTTATTATATTGTTGAAGAGGTTGTAAGGGAACATAGTGTTTAAATAAAAGCGTGGATCTATATTTGTCGAAGGTATGTTTTGGGTTCCTCCTACGTTACTGTAAAATTTCGAATTCACCTCCAATGTTATGAGAGGGTTGCCGCAGTTTGCATAATTGAACAGCATCAGTAAGATGTAAGCTGTAAGGATGCCATATACTGCAAAAAGAAAGCTCTTATCAAGTTTTACCCTCCCCCTAATTATTTCAAGGAGCACAAAAAGCGCTATGACAAGGTCAATCAAAAAAGTCTCAGGAGTAATAAGTATGCCCCAGACAAAGAAGAGGCCTGAAAGGAAGTAGTATAGCCTTGATTTTTTGTCTGCACCATAAATGAAGAATATTAGCGTCAAACCTACAAAAAACATAGCAGTTACATTATCACTTATAGTTGGAGCAAGGATTGCAACATTTGGCATAAATGTCAAAGCAAACGCGCCTATAAGCCCTGCCACTGAATTGTAGAGCTTTTTACCTATAAAGAAGGTAATTATTATTGAACCTATAAACGAGATTATATCCCAAAGTGAGCTTGTAAGCATGCTTATTCCAAAGAGCTGGTAGAAAAAAGCGATAGGGAAGAACTGCAATAACCTGATGCTGAAGATATAGGAGCTTTCTTGGAATATTCCTTTCATTACAAAATATGCTTCACCCAAATATGCTGTATCGTCGCCGTAGAATGATGGCCCACCTAGGAATATAAGAGAATAAGCTATCGCATAAATGACTATAAGAGAAAGCGCAATCAAATCTAGCGGTATTTTTCTAGCTTTTCTTTTCGCCTGTCTTTCCACTTTCTTTATTTTCTTTTTAGCCATTAAACCAATATATAAGTATTAAGAATTAAAAATACTTCTTTTGCAACTGCATCGCACTACT
>JBAMLI010000084.1:0-3356 GCA_039793645.1 archaeon | reverse complement strand
TATACGGGCACCTCGCATCGCCACCATGAATATAAGCTTTTGCTGAGAAAAGCAAAGCATGGATTATATAATCGCATATTGCTGATTTTGACGGGGTAGCTAGTGCTGCGCTCCTAGCCAGGGCATTTGGATTGACATCCTCCCACCTAATTCGCATTCATCCCACGATTGAAATCGTGGGCTTTCTGATGTGCATTCTGTAAAAGGAATAGGCAAAGAAGAAAAAGCCTATGCAAAAATAGAAAAAATAATCAAAGAGGTAAAACAAAAATGAGGAAGAGCCAGACTGCTATTGGGACTGTTATATTGTCGTAGTTTGAAGGTGTTATAGCCTCTACTATTGTCCCTATAAGCGCAGCAATGATAAGCATCTCGATGTTGAATATTGTTGGCTTGAATCCCATGGAACTGCCAAAGAGAAGCACTATTACAAATATGCCAACCAATGTTGCTAAAAAGACGGATGCGCTTCCTTCAACACTTTTCCTGCCGTGCATGAATTTCATCTTCGAATTTTTTCCTATTATAGGAGCAATTCCATCACCGAATCCCATTGCTGAGAGCGCTGCAACGCCTGCTATGGTCTTGAATGAGATAAATGTGAAGACTATCATCATGATGACAAAGAAGAGCGGGCCAAAGAGGAGCTCATGAGGGTTGTTGTTTCTCGTCATGCTCCTAACATTCGGATCATCTGGTCCCTTGAAGATACCAGTATAAAGCATAAGGAAAACCCATATGAGGGGCGTTGTTATGAAGAAATACTGGGCATACGGCTCGACGTAGAAGAACCAGAAGAAGAGGAGGCCTGCAGCCCAAAGGTGCACAATCTTCCTAGACATGTCTTGAGAAAGTTTCTTCCTCTTTACAAGAATGTCTGTAAGCCTCACTATGAAGAGCGTGTATACAAGCTCGACCACAGCTATTATGCTGTTGTATATTATGGGGTCCATAAAGGTCTATACAAAAAGGAAGCGCCATTTTATAAAACTTCAATGCAATTCGACAAACAACATTGCCTAGGCAAGGAAAGATTTTATAAATTGTTTGGGAAAAATAAGATTATGTCTCAAAGCATTGTAATTGCCGAGGTAAAGACCTTCAAACAGCTAAGAAGGCCAAACGAAGAGTTGATAGCCTTTTACATCGATGAAAACAGGGTCAAATCTGCAATAATAAAAGAAATGGTCCAGATAAGCAGCAGGGTATACAACAATTTTTTCATAGGCGGCGATGCATACATGGCGTTTTCTTCAGACAAGGAGCTGAAAAAGAGAGTTGCATTGGCAAAGGCTGAGGTAATGGGAAAGAATGTTGAATATAAGCTTTTTGTAGAGGATTTGAAGGCTGTGCTGAACCTTATAGAAGTAGGGCAGACCGCCCGGCTTAGGGAGGAGCTCTACTTTGAGGATATAGTTGCAGAATATTTGGGCCTTCATGAAGGCCAAGCAATAGTGCTTATGCCAAGCCCTGTTTGGAAGGCATAAGGCTAGGGGATTATTATGGATGGCGAATTCATCAAGATGTATATATATGATATTCCAGAAAGGGCTAGCTACAACATAAAGGACCTTTTCAAGAATTCAGAAGACTTTTCAAAGTATGAGTACAATACGCCTGCCCCAGAGGAATTGCCCACATTCACACTTCCCCAGCTATACAACCTCAGAGGAGGGGAATTCACAATAGATGACAAGCCCGTAAAATATAAAGTGCAGGTTGCCCTCTACACAGTAGGCGGAGCCTACTCGATAAGGATAAGGGTGCCTATAGAAAATATAGACTTCCAGTTTCTAGCAAGGCTCTCTTTTGACAAGAATGTGGTGAAAGAATTTGACCAAGCAGCCGAGAAAGTAAAAAAGAAGGTGGACGCGGAGCTTGAAAAGCAGTTTAGCCTGAGCACTTCGAAGATATCGGAAGTTTATGGATTCTATTTCATAAACTCCACAAAAAGCGAGGCATTGAAAGCAGGAAAAAATGTGATACCTGGTTTGCTAATAGACGAGCCGAATCCGCAGGCGCTTGATCCAAGCTACATGGAATATGTATTAAGCAAGAGCATCTCATACAATGCAGACGATGTTTTTTATGTGGGCTGGGAAGGCGCTGTGCTCATAGACAAGCTCAAAAACTTCGACTATGAATTGCTCGTTGCTGAGATAGCAAACATACAGCTCCTAAAGCTGAGAGTATACAAGGCCAAGACTTCTGAGATATTGAAAAAAACAAGCAACGCTGTAGCAGAACTTGACAGCATGAGTTTTGCAAGAAGGCTATTTAGCAACAAGGCAGAGAAGCTGAACAGCGAATTGGGAAGATTTGAAGATGATCTAAGAGAAATGATGAACAGGATAGAGAACACAGTATTCGGCATGGGGGAGTGGTACCTCTCAAGGCTTTATAACCTTTTTGCAAGCGCTTTTAGGCTCAACGAGCTTAAAGAATCCTTGATAATGGATTCAGAAACCATAGAGAAAAGAAAGTCATTTGTAGAGGAAATTATAAACGCAAAGAGAAATGATATTTTGGAGCTTATTATAATACTTCTCATCTTTGTTGAGATTGTGATAGAGGTAGTTTACCTTTATTTCAGGTGATTATCTCCTTCTTCTGCCCCTTCTTGAAGTCTTCTTGCCTTTCTTCGCCCTTGCCTTCGGCTTTGCCTTCTTCCTTGCTTTTGCCTTTCTAGCCTTTGCTGCCTTTGCAATAGCTGCAAGCTCCTTCCTCCTTGCCTCAGCCTTCCTAGCCTTTGCAGAAAGCAGAACCTTATAATAATATATGACTAGGCTTATTGCTACTATAACTACTATTGCCACTATTCCTACAATAAGCATTATATTCAAAGGAGGCTTAGCAGAGTAGATTGTTATTGACTTTAAAACTCCAGCATATACCGTAGCCCCCATTCCAGTGCTTACTTGCGATGGGCTCACCTCTATAACCTGTATGCCAGAAGTGCCTGGTGTAATACCTCCGTTCCATACAAGCCCAGGCTTATTTTTGCTAGGCATATAGACTGTTACATGTATTACTTGCTGCGAATGCGGAGCAAGCGTGCCATTCATAGGGCTTATGCTTACAGTGGGCGTTTCATTGTGCGGTATTGTATTCAGCACCGGCAAAACGACCCTAAACCCTATAGGCGAATCACCACCATTTAAGATTGTATAATTTAATGTCTGGCTTCCTCCTAGGGTAACATTGAAAACAAGCGGCCCAGCTTGCTGGCCAAGCTGAGCATTAACAAAAGTAGAAAATATTGCAAGAAAAACAAAAGAAAACAAAATGTAATGCTTCATCAAATCAGCAGCTGTTCTCTATTATTATGTTCTGCGTGTATGCTCCTGCAGGCGCTC
>JBAMLI010000083.1:0-3389 GCA_039793645.1 archaeon | reverse complement strand
ATATCAAAAGACGTTGTATTTCCCAAGAGATATATCTGTTGTAACCTCTCCTATTCTATCCAGCCACGACTCTGCCATATAGCGCGCTTTGCTCTTAAGGTTCTCAAATTCGCCGCTCTCTTCAGTTGCTATATTTATGCTTGTGTGCGAAGGCTCGTCTATGCGCCTGCCTATTTCTGAGAGTATAGCAACGTTGCATTCTTTTATTTGTGGATAGTTTTTGACGATATCTTTCGCCATTTCTGTTGCAAGTATATTGTAGATTTTGCCCACGTGGCTCACTGGGTTTTTTCCTGCTGCTGCTTCAAGGCTCATATGCCTGAAAGGCGTTATAAGGCCATTGACCCTGTTTCCCCTGCCTACTTGCCCATCATCCCCTGATTCGCAGCTCAGCCCGCTCTTTGTTATGTAGACTTCATTCTTCTCTGGCGAATCTCCAGTATTGATCCTTACACTTACCTCTTTGTCTGTTATCTTCCTTGCTATTTGCAGCACATCCTTGGAAACCTCTTCCTTGAGCTTTAGGTATTCATCTATATTTCTCACTTTCTCTGCAACAAATGCAATTGCTATAGTAAGCGAGATTTTGTCTTTGTATCTTAGGCTCATCACTTTTATGTCTTCCCCTACAGCTGGGTTCCTGCTTTTGTACTCTTTGCTGTTGAGGTATTTTTCCACTTCAAGAGTCAGCCTTTCGGTTTCAGTTAGCGGTGCAAAGCCTACTCCAAATGAGGTATCATTTGCAAGTGGCATGCCGCTACCACGCATAAACAAACCTGTGAGGTCTGCGCTTCCTCTTACTATCTTTGAATCTACCGTAACCTCATTTTCGACATCCAGAAACCTGGTATGTTCTTTAAGGTATCTTTTGGCTGTTTCTTTTGCTAGTTCATTTACCTCTATCTTTTTTCCATTAAAATACTCAGTCGCCCTTCCGGTGACAATAACCTCTATCTTTTTTGTTATCTCCCCATGCCCAAATGTGACGTTTGCGGAGCCTCCTATTATAAGGCCTTTATCCACATTGTGGTGGAGTATAATTCCTGCCTCTTTTATGTACTCTTTGCTTAGTTCAATGCTTATCTTGTCCACTATACCATCTATGAGCGAGTCTGGATGCCCTATTCCTTTCCTCTCCACAAATTCTGCCTCCCTATTTTCTGTAGTATTGCCTATAAGCTTCTCTATAGATATTTGCCTCATAGAAATCACAAAATTTGCTTATAATCGTTTATGATATTGATATCAAAAAGAAAAATATTTATAATTAATTGCCAATAAATAATTATTGATGGTAATTATTCCATTCGACAACATCGAATCAATAGCTTCAAAGATAAGGGCAGCTAGGCTCATGCTCGGCCTAAGCCAAGGAAAGCTTGCAAAAATAGCAGGCGTTAGCCAGGGTGCAATAGCAAGAATAGAGAAGGAGCCAAGGAGCATGAATCCTACTTATTTGATGGTAAGCCGAATTGTAGAGGCAATAAATTCTATCGGAGAAGAGAGCCATGCCCTTGCTGGGACAAGGATAGGTGCGCTTATGCACAAAAAGCTATTTTTTGTAGCACCGGATGATAGCATTAGAAAGGCGCTCAAGATAATGAAAGAAAACGATTTCTCTCAGATTCCTGTAATAAATTCAAAAGGAAATATTGTTGGGACCGTATACCAAAAGGATCTGGTTAGGTTTGTTGGCAGCCCAAAGAAAGCAAGCATAAGGGTGAAGGAAGCTATGGGCGTGCCTCTTCCTGAAGTGGATGAAAACTCAAATGTAAGCATGGTTGAGCCTATATTGATGGAATGGGGCGCAGTAATAGTAAAGAGAGGCAAAAAGCCAGTAGGCATATTCACTGTATATGATTTATTCAAGGCTTCGAAAATAGCCTAAACATACTGCAACATTTTGTGAGCAATCTCTCTGTTTTTCCAGATTATGTTTTCATTCTCTCCCTCTGAGAGGTCAAAGAGGATGTCGCCTATGCCGCTTCTGAAGAAGTGGATTAGCTTGTAGTTTTTGTAGTATATGGCAGTGGCAGGGGTGTTGTGGTATCTTTTTGTCCTGTAGATTACCTTTGCATACCTAGACCTATTTTTCAGTTTTTCAAGAAGGCATTTATCCCATACTTCAGTTATCCCAACATGGTCGGAGAAACTGAAGACACCATCTTGCACGCTTTGGGCGAGTGCATCTTTCTTTCCATACGCAACATCAAGCACTGCATCATGAAGTTTTGTAAGGCTATAGTTCTCTTCTACCCTTTCTTTGAGGTTTAGTGTTTTGCCATTCTCAAATTTTAATGTGATGAGCGGAACTCTTGAAATCTCTTCATAAGGGAACATATTGTGATACATTATTCCATGCTCCATGAATGCTTGGCCATGGTCGCTTGCAAGTACTAAGACTGCATTCTCCAGGAGGCCAGCGTCCTTTAGGCTATTTACTAGCTCACCCAATTTCCAGTCAACATACTTTACTCTTACTTCATACGCCTTTTTTATAATTTCCAGCGAGCCATCCTCAGCATCTAATATATTGCTCATATAAAGCCACTTGTCTTGCTCGACATAATCATCTACTATCAAGTTTGTTGGATAGCCTTCATGTGCTTCCATCAGATTGATAAAAAGAAAGTGCGGGCCTTCTTTTGCAGATGTATATCTTTTGACGCTCTTTATTGTTTTTGTTACTCCTTTGTCAATCTCATAGAACCCATACTCTTTGGCGAAGTGTTTGTTGAGTTTAATTCTTAAGTTGAGGTAAATATCATCAATTCTACTTCTCGGTATAAGTTTAGATATACCATATGCAAAATTTATAAGAGCCCTCTTTGCAGTCTTGCTCTCTACAAGCTTTAGTGTTAACTTGATAGAGGCCCTATTCTTGTCTATCTTGTCCCTAAACCATAAGTTTTCTATATAATCAAATCCAACCCCGAGGCCTGTCGATTTGGAAAGAAATGGGTTGTTTGAGAAGAGTGCAGTTTTATAGCCCAGCATTGAAAGGTGCTTTGCAAGCGTAAGCTCCCTATCCTTGATGTATACAGATTTCTTCAAGAATGGGTCTGTATTTTGTTCGCTGAACTTCATCGGATCTTTGGTTAAGTTCTTAATGTGCCTTACTCTTTTGTTAAGGAACAAAGAAGCGTGGGTGGGCACTGTATAGGTGCCTGGCGCTATGGCGTGCTCATAAAACACTCCTCTTTTAGCCCAGCTGTCAATGTTTCTAAGCCTTATGTGGCCGCCGTAGATGCTGAGCATGTCAGCGCGAAGCGTGTCTAGTATTATAAAAATTATATTGGGTCTTTTTTCCAAGCAACCACTGGCAGTTATAATATAAATTAAAAGAATTAAAAATAAAAACAAATTCATTGTTGTGCGCTGATCCAATG
>JBAMLI010000082.1:0-3435 GCA_039793645.1 archaeon | reverse complement strand
ATTAGCTTGCTGTTATGTTTGCAGAAGCGTGCGCACCCTCATTTCCTACAACAACTAACTTGTAGCCCTCCCTTGGAATTACTGATATTGTCACATGGCCGCGTGCAAAGCTTATTGGAGCTATAGGTAAGGAAGCTTGCAAAAGCAATAGCAAAGCTTGCAGAGAAATAAGTATATATCTTGGAAAAAGTTATATGATAAATGCAAAGCTTTTTGCGAATGTTATCAGCATTATATAAGTTCAAGGGCCGCAGCACCAGCTCTTGCAAGAATATTGTCATGATAAAGATTGACTAATAAAAAGTTGATTTTGCACAATAAGCTTTAAAAGCTTATTTTTGATATATGTGCATGGATTTCCAGAAAGTGGACAAGAAACTGCTGGAGCACATAGCAGAAGATGCCAAGCTTTATCTAGAAGAATCGGAGAAGGAGAAGCTTGTTAATGAGATGAACGAGATACTCGTATATTTTGGCAAGATAAGCGAATTAGACACAAAGAATGTTGAGCCTGCATACCATGCTGTAGAAATAACGAACATATGGCGCGAGGACAGGAAGGAAAAGAAGGAAAGCCTTGAGATAGGGCTAAACGCAAAAGCGCTGGAAGATGGCTACATTATAGGGCCAAAGCTTGTATAGGTGGTTGTATTAATACGGGTAAAAACATTCATAGAAGAAGCAAAGTCTGGAAGCATATACCTAGATGACTTTATCAAAAAGGTAGCTGAGAGCTCTCATTCCATACAGGAAAAGTACTCTCCATTTATAACAATCAACGATTCGCCTAGCCCTGGCAAGGGTCCTTTGCAATATCTCCCAGTTTCGATAAAAGATAATATTTGCACGAAGGGCATAAAAACTACCGCTGGCTCGAAAATCCTGGAAACATACGTGCCTACATTCGATGCCACAGTTGTAAAAAAGATAAAGGAAGCGGGAGGCATGGTCATAGGAAAGACCGCCCAAGACGAGTTCGGCTTCGGCACATTTTCGACAAACTGCGCATACGGCGTTCCAAAGAATCCTTATGACACTTCCAGAACATGCGGCGGAAGCAGTGGCGGAGCAGCATGCTTGACAGCAGCTGCCGATTTTCCTCATATAGCGATTGCAGAGTCAACAGGAGGAAGCATAACTGCGCCTGCCGCGTTTACAGGCACTATCGGCCTAACCCCAACATACGGCAGGGTCTCGAGGTTTGGCCTTATAGACTATTCGAACAGCATGGACAAGATCGGCGTAATATCAAGAGAGGTATATGACTCCGCGCTCATGCTGTCTATAATCTCGGGCCATGATCCGCTCGACTCTACGAGCTCTGCCAAGGAAAGCGAGGACTTCACGCGATACATCGGGTATGATGTAAAAGGCTTCCGGCTCGGCGTGCCCAGGGAATACTTTGAAGGCATAGATGCGAGCGTGGAGAAGCTTGTCTGGGAAAGGCTCAAGGCGCTGGAGAGTGAGGGCGTTGAGCTTGTTGAGATCTCTCTCCCAAGCACAAAATATGCAATAGCCGCGTATTATATAATAGCGATGAGCGAAGCTTCAACAAACCTAGCAAGATACTGCGGCATAAGATACGGCATGCAGGAAGAGGTGAGCGGCGACTTCTCAGAATATTTCTCGAAGGTAAGGTCCAAGTATTTCGGCGAAGAAGCGAAGAGAAGGATAATACTCGGCACATACATGCGAGCAGCCGGATTTAGGGATGCATATTACATAAAGGCCCTAAAGGTGAGAAAGCTTATCCTAGTTGAGCTCAAAAAGGCCTTTGCTCAGCTCGACGCCATAGCGACGCCTTCTATGCCCATGCTTCCGCCAAGGTTTGATGAGATAGAAAAGCTCACCCCAATAGAAATATACAACATGGACAAGATGACAACGGCGCCGAACCTCTGCGGCTTCCCTACAATCTCTGTTCCGGCAGGCTTTTCCAAGGGCTTGCCAGTAGGCATGCAGATAATAGGCAACCATTTCGAGGAGGGCAAGATAATAAGCATAGCCTCCAAGGCTGAGATGATAAAATGATGATAGGTCTGGAAGTCCATTGCCAGCTCAACACGGAGAGCAAGCTCTTCTGCTCATGCGAGGCTTACCCTAGCCAAGCGAAGCCGAACTCAAATGTGTGCGAGATCTGCATGGGCTATCCTGGCACAAAGCCTGTAGTAAACAAAAAGGCTGTGGAGCATGTGATAAGCATAGGCATGGCACTAGGCTGTAAAATCAACAAGGAGACATACTTCTCAAGGAAGACATATTTTTATCCGGACATGCCCAAAAATTACCAGATTACCCAATATGAGGTGCCTATAGCAAGCAACGGAGCACTTGAACTGAGCGGAGGGAGAATAAGAATAAGAAGAGTGCATCTTGAAGAGGACCCTGCAAGGATAGTCTACCCCACGGGGAGCCTTGAAAGCTCGGGCTATGTGCTTGTAGATTACAACAGGGCCGGAGTGCCACTGGCTGAGATAGTTACAGAGCCAGATATAAAGAGCCCAAAGGAAGCGAGGGTGTTTCTTGAAAAGCTCTCGACAATACTGGAATACCTCAAGGTATACGACCAGTCCAAGGGGGCGAGCATAAGAGTTGATGCAAACATCTCTCTCGAAGGCGGCGAGAGGGTGGAGATAAAGAACATAACAGGCTTCGAGAATGTCGAGAAGGCGCTAAGCTATGAGGCTGTGAGGCAGAAAAACATAATAATGCTAGGAAGGAAGGTGGAGCGCGAAACGAGGCACTTTGACGAGATAGCAAAGGCCACTAAACCTTTGAGGAAGAAGGAGTTTGAGGAAGATTACGGCTACATATTCGATCCAGACCTGCCGCTTATTGAGATAAGCGAAGATTGGCTTGCGCAGCTAAGAGAGGCTATGCCAGAGCTGCCTGATGCAATGGCAAAGCGCTTCTCTGAGCAATACAAGATAAATGAGTACGAGGCAAAGGTCATAGTATATACCGGCAAGGATTTTGCATCGTTCTTCGAAGAGACATGCAAGATCTTCAAGAATCCGAAAGCAGTCTCAAGGTGGATGATAAACTACCTTCTCAAGAGCCTGAACTGGCACTCCATGCGCATTTTGCAGTCAAAAGTTACTCCAAAGGGTTTTGCAGAGTTTTTGGAGATGATAGAAAAGCATGTGATTACAGAAAGGTACGCAAAGGAGTTGATAAAATTATATGTCGATACAGGCGTTGAGCCTTCGCATCTCGTTGCAAAAGAAGAGGAGCCATCCGGGGAAAAGCTTAAAATGATAGTAAGAGAGGTAATAGAAAGCAACGAGAAGGCGGTATCTGACATAAGGTCTGGAAAGTCAAAGGCGCTTATATATCTTATAGGAGAGGTCTTAAGCAGAACTGGCAAGAGGGGCGATCCCAAGGAGATCGCAAGAATGATAAAGGAAGAGCTTAACATGCCCCCGTAGCACAGCA
>JBAMLI010000081.1:0-3467 GCA_039793645.1 archaeon | reverse complement strand
TATGCAAAGAAATACAAAATTCTTAACTTAACAGTTAGAAAAGATTCTAAAAGGATCGTAAAATGCAACGCCTAAAGTTGGTATAATTGTCTTAGATAAAAGCTCGAGAGCGTATCTTCAGCTGTAAAGAGTTTGGAAAATATATGATTTGCCTGCTTTGATTCTCTTTTTATATCCCACTTAATTGCAAAACATTAATCGCAAAGCTATTTCTGCTTAATTTTGCTAATCTTCAACCTATTGTATAGGATTCCGCCAAAGCTAGCCACGTTGCCGATTATAGATTGATACGCTTCGCAAGAAGTCCATGCTTCCGGCTCTGCCTTTTCCGAAATGAGTCGCCTTGCTTCCTCTGCTGCTTTCCCTTTCCAAATAGGCACAAGATCATATCCTGTTTCCCTTATATTTCCTAGCTTCTTGCCCCACATTATGCTAGGATACACATTCCCGTAGCTGTCAAGGAAAAGAGAAGCGTCTAAGCTTCTGCTTTTCATTGGCGACTTCCCAGTAAGGGAAAAGTCGATAAGCTTCTGCTGGAATACCTCTTCTACCAAGTCCATTGCATTGAGCTTTATAGGCCGCTTACTTATAAAACTTGAAAGCTCCTCTGCCAGCGCCTTCCTATCGGGCATTATGTCTTCGCCGGCATTATTGTAGTATATGTCGGAAAGCTGGCCTATGTTTATGTGGAAATCTGTCCTTTCCACATTGCCAAGCTCGTTTTTCACCGCTTGGTAGGTTTTCTCCAGTTGACCAAGATTATATTTACTAATAGTGTAGCCAAATTTAAAGTGGAAATTGCTGTATTTTTTCTTAAGCTCTGCAAAATCCTTGGCTAGTGCCATGACTTTGTCAAAGTTTCCAGGAACACCTCGTATCTTGTCATGCAACTCCCTGTAGCCATCGAGGCTGAGAGTCACCACTACCTTCGGTATGCCTAGATTAAGTATGTTTTCGAGCTTTCTGAGCACAAAGTCTTTGTCTGTAAGAGAATTGGTGGGTATTGTAACCAAGTACAGGTCTTTGCTATTATTTGCAAATGCTTCAACTATTTCTGTTATGTCGCTTCTTAGGAAGGGCTCTCCGCCAGTCAGTCCAATCCATTTAAAATATGGATTTTTTTGTGCAAACTCGATTATTTCGCTAAGCTCGAGCTCGTTAGATGGCTTTGTCTTCCATATGTTGCATGTGAGGCACCTAGACTGGCATCTATACGTAATCGCAAAATTGATCTTGTAAGGCTTACTAAGCTGGGTGAAATTGTCTTTCAGGCCGTCAAGCCCAAGCTTTATAAATTTAGTTAGGCCTTGCATGTTATAGGTTGTTTTTTTAATATATTTATGGCTATGCTTTTTACTCTCATATTAGGATCCTGACATTTATATACCATCAGTCTCGTCAATTGTGATAACATCCCCTCTGGATCGGTAAAACCTCTGATCTGTTTTATTACGAGCGCAACCGCTTGTTTTGCAAACTTTAGGGTGTGCCCATAACGCTGCACAGTCACGCGTGCAGCAGCGCGAACCCCTACTAATTTATTTCTTATGGTCGCCATATGCATGTTATCACTTTTCCCTACTATCTGCAGGGGCTTGCCATGAAAGAGAGGTATGTACGCTTTTCTAATTGCGATAATACACGGTAGTATTGAAAAATGTGCCCCAACTGTTGTTAGCAAATAAGTTGTATTTTAGAAGATAGTTAGGCACTTTAGGCTGAAACACAGGCACAAGATTGCATTTTGACGCATAGGTTTCATTGTAATTTAGCACAACGTAGCTGCCCTTTGTAATTTGGCTACAATTCAACGGAAGCATATAAAAGGTGCGTGAAAACCTAGCATATTCCGCTATAGGATAGTTTGAATATATTGTTGCATTGCTAGGTAAATTCTCTACATATTTGCCTATCACTATCAGATTGTATATCCAGGAGTATTCCGAAAGGCTGATGAACCTTATCGCAAGCACAGAGTTGATAAATAGAACCAGTGTTGCCGCTACGAGCAAGAAAATTAGCAAATACCTTGCCGCTTTTATCAAATTTGGCTGACGGGCATGTTTTGCCCTGTCCTTGCCAAAATCTACTATGTCTGCTGCTGCTATTCCGACTATAAGGGCTAGAGAAGGCACAAATAGTAGCATGAAACGCACGTTGTTGTAACCTATTGGAATATACTTTGTCAGGCTTACCGTGCCATAGCCTAGATAAAGCATTGTGGAAACAAGCCACAAAGCGGGAAGCCAGAAACTTAAATTGCGCCTCACGAACAAATAAAGCACAGCCAGAACGGTAGCATAACCTATTAGGCCTATTATTTGACCTTGGCCGGCTTGATAATCAAATGTACTTGCATTGAACAACCAATTGCGCAGATAGTTATATGCAGGACCTATGCCTTCGTTGTGCAGCAATAAAATCAAGTTGTTGAAATTCTGAGCTAAATTGAAAGGAAACAGGTAGAGAACATATCGGGAGAAAGAAGGCTGTGGGGAAACTGAAGAAGAGTAAATATGGAAGTTGAGAGAGAATATGTAAAGAGGTTTAAAAAACAGGGCAAACCCAATAAAGGCAATAATAGCAAACGCAGCAAGCACGCCCAATGCAAAATAAAAAGCATCTTTTATCGAATCTAAATTTCTATCTTTGATGAGATATGCAAGCAGCACTATTGCGGGCACAATAAGGATTATAATCCCTTCAGAGGTAACCAGCAGATTTATTAGGCCAAAAAAACCAGACAGCAGATAATTGTTTCTTCGTTGCTTGCCTTTATTTTTAATTGCTTTTGCAAGGAAGTAAACACATAAGGTTGCAAACAGCGCCATTGGCCCGTTGTCGCCAACATATACGCTGTTTATTACCGCGACAGGTATAAAAGAATAGAAAAAGGCTGCAAATACTCCTGCTTTTCTATTGTAAAGGAGAGAGCCCATTTTATACAAGACAAAAATGTTAAGCAGAAAACATAGCTCTCCAAAAAGCGACGCTGAAAACCTGCTAGGCCCTAAAATCTTGAAAAAGAAAGCTATTCCGACATCAAGAATATACTGTTGAGCCAGAACGCCCCATTCGGCTACCCTCCACAAATTGCCAATGGACAGGTAGTAGCCAAAATCAGTATACAAGTAGTTGTCACATCCGTTTATGGGGCTGGGCCCGTAGAAAAAAGAAAAAGAAAGGAAAATGGCAAGCGCCATTATGAACAATAAAGCAAGCGAATATGGTTCTGCTAAAATATGTAGCGTGCTTTTTGCAGAGTTAGAAAGATATCGTAATAGGGATTCCTTGTGCTTTAAATCGTAGCCCGATTTTGCACCTTTCTGCCTTGCTGCTGCTTTTTTGTGGGTAGGCATGCCATCATATTCCTCTAGCCCGAAGAATCCAATTTATGATATGAAAGATTTACTATTATAAACCTTTTCAATAAATGAGCAAATAGGATCCTGACATTTACATTTATT
>JBAMLI010000080.1:0-3513 GCA_039793645.1 archaeon | reverse complement strand
AAAAGAGCGAAACTTTTAGAAAAAGTTTCATCAAAAGCTACCCTCGGGCAGAGGGAAAGTTACGCTCAGGGAGAGAGTGTAAGGCCTCGGCAAGAGGCAGTTCTCGAGGAACTGAGAACCGATAAAACACATCCTTTGCAGGAGGCGAGCTGATGAATGCAAAGGAAGCCCACACCATTTATGGGTGGGTGGATGTCACTTGTTAGCGCTGCCCATATGTAGAAAGGAATGAAAGGTATTTTCCAATTACCATGCTTGGGGCTGAAGGCTTTGTCTTTTCTATAAGCGCGATGAGGTCGTTCATAGATATCTTTACCTCCTTGTTTAGCCTTACAGACTCCTCTAATGCATTCATCTTCGCTTGCCTGCAGAGGTTTGCTATGTCAGCCCCAGTGAATCCTGGTGTCATTGTTCCAAGCTTCCTAAAGTCAATGTCATCGCTAAGTGGCGCTTTCTTAAGGTAAAGGTTGAAAAGCTCAGCCCGCTGCTCTTCATTTGGAGGTGGAACAAATATGAGTTTGTCAAATCTGCCTGCCCTAACCAATGCAGGGTCAAGTGCATCTGGCCTGTTTGTAGCACCGACAAGCACTATGCCAGACTTTGATGTTATTCCATCAATCTCCTGGAGGAATTCTCCAGCAAGCTCTGTGCCAAGCTCGCTTGCAACCTCCCTGTTTGGCACAACAGCATCTATCTCATCAATAAAAATTATTGAAGGCGCATTTTCCTTTGCTCTATTAAACGCTTCTTTTATAGTTAGAATTGCCTTGTCTAAGCCAGCCTTGGCTATGTCTGCGCCGGAAAGTACTATCATGTGAACATCCCCTATCTCAGACGCCACAGCACGCATAAGCATTGTTTTGCCTGTGCCTGGAGGCCCGAAAAGAAGAATACCCTTTATATTCTGCACATCATATTTCTTGACCAGATCAGGATGTATTATAGGTATCTCAACTGCCTCATAGATTGCGCGCTTGGCCTCTTCCAAATCTATAACATCCTCCAGTGAAACATGCTCTTCTTTTTCCTTTTCAAGCTTTTCTGGATGAAGCCTTCTTTCATAATCCATTTTGAATGTCATATACTCCTCAAGCTTGCTGAGAGACGTTGAAGGCTTTGTCATTTTTATTACATTTATTAAATCACTCATGGTTATCTCAAGCACCTTGTTCATTGTTGTCGCCTCTTCTGCAACCTCCCTTGCAGCTTCATCGCACACATTCTTAATATCTGCACCAGAGTATCTTTCTGTAATCTCTGCAAGCTTCTCATAATCTATGTCATTTCCTATAGGCAACTTGCTAAGATAATATTTGAATATCTCAGCCCTTCCATGAGCATCAGGAAGAGGCATGTATATGAGCTTATCGAACCTTCCAGGCCTAAGGAGGCTTGGGTCTATCAGATTTGGTGCATTTGTTGCGCCGACAATCACCACATTATCAACTTTCTGGAATCCATCCATCTCGCTTAGAAGCGTTGAAAGTATCTGCTTTCCTGTTTCTGTTTCCTGCACCTCCCTCGCACTAGCTATTCCGTCTATTTCATCAAAGAATAAGACGCAAGGTGCGTGCTTCTTAGCTACCGCAAAAATCCTTGAGATTGCTTGGGCACTTTCTCCAGCATATGGCGAGAGTATAGAAGAGGCCTTCACATAAAAGAACCCTGCCCTTATCTCATTTGATAGCGCCCGCATTATGAGAGTTTTGCCTGTGCCTGGAGGCCCGAAAAGAAGAATACCTTTTGCAGGCTTTACGCCATATGCACCTGCTATTTCTCTATGCTCAATCGGAGAGATTATTGCTGTCTTCAGCTCTTCCTTAGTCTCTTCATAGTCTGCAACATCATCGAGGGTTTCGTTTGAGCCTGATGTAAGATCTTCGAATCCTTCACCAAACTTCGCCCTGAAATCCTGCTTCATTACATCCAAGGCTTTTATGACAGGAATGTCATTCAACTCCAAGAATAGGAAGACAAGAGGGGTGATTGCAAAGCCTATGAATGGATAGAGATTATATTGGATGCGGGTTGCATATGAAAGGCCAAGATATGTTATGGGTATCAAAATACTGAATGTGCTTGCTATGGTGCCTTTGTACTTTGACCTGCTGCCTATTACGTAGCTGCTCATCACAAAAACAAGCAGTACCCAAACAACGAGCTCAATTGCTACATTCATAGGCTGCGCAGAAAGGGATTTGATAGAGAGGTATATGCCATTTATTATCTGCCCTGTAACCTTGAAGCTAAAGAAAGTGTCAACAGCGCTGGACCAGGCTGAGCTTAGATTAGAGAGCGAAGGCACTGATTTTGAAGGTACAGTATAGTTTATTGCAGGGCCGCTAATGACTGAATGGGCTAGCGTTGCATCAAATGCAAGACTGCCTGTATTTTGCAAGCCTGTAAGCCCCGAAACCATGCATACTATCAATACAGCAATGATCGCACTTATAACGCCTCTTTTTGTGCCTACAACCATAACTGTGAAGACAAATGCAGGAATCTCTATGAAATAGCCCAGATTTGAGAAAGGCAAAGCAGAAAGCATGTAGATGAACGTTATTGTCCTATAGTGCTTGAAGCCAAAAAGAAAAGCAACACCCATGAAGAGCATGAAAAGCCAAGCGAGGAGTGGGGTTTGGTATATGAACATGGGCAATGATTCAAAAAAGAGGGCCATAAGCCCTATAAGTGGATGGACCATTGTCAATATAAAAGTAAGTATAAGCAGGGGTATTATTATTGTAGGGGGCAAAAATGGCGCTGCAAATGAGATGCTTGCTAATGCAAAGGTTGTTGCAAGAGCATCTGCAAAGTTTTTGTGTGAAATAAAATCTCTTAGAATATCTTTTAGCCAATAGATAAACATAGGCACATTCTTCTTAACAGCAACCTTCTTCTTCTGCCTCAAGGCATTCACTTTTTCCTTAGGATTTTTAGAGCTTTTTGAGCTCGCACTTGCGGTTTTAGGGTCCTCACTCTGGGTCTTTGGCATAATTTTTATAGCTATCTATAGATATATAATATTAAGTTTTATCCCGTTGTAGCTCAATGGCTAGAGCGGCCGGCTGTAGCTTGACACCTTTTGATTGTCAAAAGGATACCGGCAGGTTGGGTGTTCGACTCACCCCAACGGGAAATTAAGGTGAAGTTTTGTTCGTTGATCTTCTTGGCTACGCAGCGGGTATACTGACTACAAGCGCAATAATACCTGAAATACTCAAAGTAGTCAAGAAGAAGAAGGCTGATGAGCTTGCTTACAGTTGGCTCGAAATAATCGTGCTAGGCATGCTCGCGTGGACTGCTTATGGATTCTTGATAAAAAGCTGGCCACTTACAATCCTAAGTGCAATATCTGGAGTACTTTATTTTGTGCTTATAATATTAAAATATGAGTATGCGCAAAATGATTTAAAGGATAATGCAAAAATATAATTTAAGCCTCGGTAGTGTAGTGGTCCAGCATACGAGCCTGTCACGCTTGTGACCCGGGTTCGAATCCCGGCCGAGGCG
>JBAMLI010000079.1:0-3567 GCA_039793645.1 archaeon | reverse complement strand
GAAGAAAAGATTTATAATTTGTCAGTTCCTAAAATATAACTGTGGTATAGTGATTGAAATATCACTTCATGGGAGAGGCGGCCAGGGAGTTGTTGCTGCGGGCGAACTTCTTGTAAGGGCAGCAGTTAAGCAGGGAATTTATGCCCAGTCTATACCATTCTTTGGAGGAGAAAGAAGAGGCGCCCCAGTGAGATCTGGTGTAAGAATCTCAGACAGGCCCATTTATACGCATGAGGGCATAAAGAATGCAGACATTATTACTGTTTTTGACACGTCACTTCTAAATATTATAAACATTGGAATACTCAAAGAAAATGGCTCCCTTCTTGTTAATGCGCCTTCCGTGCAAAAAATTGTAAGCAATACCTACTATGTTGATGCAACCTCCATAGCCAAGTCGCTTGGCCTTGTAATTGCAGGTTGGCCTCTTGTAAATACTGCGCTTATGGGCGCGCTTGCAAAGCTTTCGGGCTTGGTGAATATTGAAGACTTAAAAGCCATAGCGAAGGAGCAGTTTAGTGGTGAAAGGGGCGAGCTAAATGCCCAGGCAATAGAGCTTGGTGCAAATAGGGTGAGGAAGGTTGGGTAGCATAAAGGAGCTTGAAGAAGAATTGCCTATTTCAAGGCCAAGCATAGGCTCAGCCGGCAAGACAGGCACATGGCGCGTAGAAAGGCCTGTCATAAATTTAGAAGCGTGCAAAAAATGCGATATCTGCATACTCGAGTGCGTTGAAAACACAATAGACAAAGGAAGTGATGGCTATCCCAAGATAGACTATAATTACTGCAAGGGCTGCGGAGTCTGTGCGAATGTCTGCCCTGTAAAAGCAATTAAAATGGAGATTGAGGTGAAGATGTGAAAACTACAGCAATGGTAGGGAATCATGCTGTTGCATATGCTGTAATGCAGGCAAAGCCAGAGGTTCTTGCAGTCTATCCAATAACACCCCAAACTACAATGCTTGAGAAGCTTGCAGAGTATGTAAGCAAAGGCATGCTAAATGCCAAGATGATAAAGGTCGAGAGCGAGCACTCTGCCATGGCTTCAATTTATGGCGCTTCGTTAGCTGGGGCGAGGGTATTTACCGCAACATCTTCACAGGGCCTTCTCTACATGACCGAAGTAATCTACTGGGCCGGCGGCCAGAGGGTGCCAATAGTAGCTGGCATAGCCACAAGGGCTATTGGCTCGCCTTGGTCTATATGGGATGATCATCAGGATTTTGTTACTGAGAGAGATGCGATCTGGATTCAAATGATGGCTGAGAATGTGCAAGATGCATATGACATGACTATACAGGCATTCAGAATATCAGAGGACAAAAGGGTGATAATGCCTGTAATGATGGGCTTTGACGGATTTGTACTAACGCACACAATGGAAAGGCTCTCGATCCTTGAGAATGAGGATGTTGACAAGTTCTTGCCGAAGAAGGATTTCAAGCTCATTGATTTTGACGATCCTATAGGTATAGGGCCCATAGTAACGCAAGACAACTACATAAAATACAGATACAAGGCCATGCAAGCAATGGAGAGGGCAAAAGGGGTTATAGAAGAGATTGCAAAGGAATATAGCAACATGAGCGGAAGGGAGCAGTACGGGCTTGTTGAATTCTACAAGTGCGAGGATGCAGATTATGTAATATTGGCAATGGGTGCTTGGGCTGGCGATGCAAGGCTTGCGGTAGACGAGCTAAGGAAAAATGGGGTTAAGGCAGGGCTCGCAAAGCTGAGAGTCCTTAGGCCATTTCCAAAGGAGAAGCTCGCCGAGCTAAAAGACAGAAAGGCAATTCTTGTGCTTGACAGAGAGTATTCATACGGCTCTGGTGGCGTGTTGGCTATAGAGCTTAAATCTGCTCTTTATGGGGCAAATGTGCCTATATATAGCCTTATAGGAGGAATAGGTGGCAAGGAGCTCGGCCCAAGCGATATCATAAGTGCAATAAACATGGTTGTGCAAGGCAAGATGGATAAAGAGGTTTGGTTTGTATGACATTCTTGAGGGGAAATGCAGCATGTCCAGGTTGCCCTATACCAAAGGAGCTTGATGCAATATTGGATATTTATGGCAAAAAAACAGTGATAGTAGTGCCTGCGTCATGCTCCACAGTGATCATGGGTGATACGGTTTTGGGCATGCCTTCACCTGTAACTGTTGTGCATAGCCCTTTTGCTGCTTCAGCATCGATAGCTTCTGGAATAGCAAATGCAGTAAAAGATAGCGACGCAAACATTTTGGTCTGGGCTGGAGATGGCTCTACAAGCGACATCGGCTTTGCAACTCTGAGTGGCGCTGCTGAGAGAAACGAAAATATAACATATGTCTGCTATGACAACGAAGCATATATGAACACAGGCATACAGCGCTCAAGCTTAACGCCTTATGGTGCTTGGACTACAACTACCCCGGCGCACAAGCACGAGTTCAAGAAGCCACTGCCTTTCATAATGGCTATGCACAGAATACCTTATGTAGCAACTGCTTCAATCTCTTATCTTGCTGATTTCAAAGCAAAGTTTGCTAAGGCAAAAAACCTCAAAGGCTTCAGGTATATACACCTTCTCTCTCCTTGCCCGCCCGGATGGAAGTTCGATGCCAATTTGACGATGGAGATAGGCAAGCTTGCTGTCGAGACAGGAATGTGGCCTCTATTTGAAATTGAGAATGGCAAGTTTTCGCTCTCAAGCATAAGCAAGCCTTTCCTTGACAAGTCAAAGAGGAAGCCGATAGAGGAATACCTAAAGCTCCAGGAAAGATTCAAAGGATTGAGCAAGGAGGAGATTGAAGGGATAAACAATTATATAGATTCAATGTGGTCCTATATAGAGGAGATTTCAAAATCAAATAAAACATTTTTCTAGATAATTATGTATACAAAAAATAACTATCTCAGGACAATGCATTGCTGTTTAGCCAACTACCCAACCAAAGAATATCACAACATTTAGGTTGCGAGAGGGATCATTTATCCTATTTAATTTTTATAAAATGCGATCAGGATAAGACTTAACCCCATACCAAGCGTAGGAATTGTAATGCACCTCATTCCATTTAGCATTTTCTGAGTCGATTTTCAATCCATGTAAAACTTCTTTGAACTCTTTGGAGTTGTGCACTTCTCCAAACCTTAATATAAACGGTTCATTATGGGCAGGAACCTTCATAAAATCAAATTCACAATCATAGACATCTTCTGCAGGTGCAAAGAGCTTCCCTTTTTGCTTAGCAAAGAATTCATAGACTTTGCTGAGCTTTCTACTGCTCTCTACATTTTCATCATCACGATAGCATTCTATCCTCATCATAAGTTTTTTCTTTTCGGTAGTGTCAAAGTATTCGAGCACTACAGCATTGTCTAATCTCCCAACGTCAAACAGGTGATAAACATTTCCCTTCTTCATTCTAGGCTCTTCATATATTGTATCATCTCTAGATTTTATCTGGCTGAATTCTGGAAATATCATGTTAATATTGCTTGATGAGAATATAGGGCCTATATTGTGCTTTGGTATTATCTTGAAATTTTCCATCGAAGAGAAAAAGCTGTAAATCCTGTCTATGTA
>JBAMLI010000078.1:0-26485 GCA_039793645.1 archaeon | reverse complement strand
TGTAAACCTGGACATTTGCTATACTCCCATTAAATGCATTGCTATCGCATTGTGCAAATTGTGTTCCTATAGTAACTGGCGTTGAACTGCTATAGCTATTTGAATTTGAATCTGTAGAGCTTATGTTGTTTATCTGCCAATAATAATTTGGGTAATTTACAGAAACAGCTATGAAATACCATTTGTTGTTAAATATAGAATATGGAAGCAAGACGCCACTAGATGTGTCTGCAGATGAGCACCTGTGCAATACTAAGCATGTATTAGGCAAGCAATTGTTCTGAAGCCCAAAAGCCTGGTATCCTGAAAAAGAGAACACAGCTGTAGTCCATGAATGGCTGAAATCCTGCACATTGCTTGCTTTGATCCACATCGTTAAGGTGAAAGGATAATTTGTGCCTGAAATAGGTGCACTTGCTTTTATTAAGCTTTTAGAGTTGTAGTTAGTGCTTGACCATGGGCCGCTGAACTCAGCTGCATAAACGCTTTGGCTTGACAAGAAAATTGATTTTGCTTGGTTGCTCTGGGTTGCACATTGGTAATCTATGCATATATTGCCAAATGAATTTTGTATATACATGGTGCCGTTTGATATTGGTATTATATACTGGTTAGATTGGGGATAATAATAAGCTAAATTGGAAACTACATTCTTCGCTGTGCTGTATGCAACAGCCTTAACGATTTGTTTCCCCACCTTTGCTTGAAGTATTACCACCCCATTCTTTGTTATACTCACATTGTATGGTACTATTCCTATAAGGCTCGCTATAGAAATTGAACTAGAGTAGCCGTTGCCTGCCTGTACTGCAGAGTCAATTGCACTTGCTATGCTTTGTGCTTGCAGTTGCAGCTGCGAAAATGTCTGGTCTCCAAGCCCCAGTGACCTCTCATTAGAAATAAGTGCAAACATGAAGATGAAAACAAGTAGCACAAAGGAGAATACTATAAGGAACTCAAGCGAAAGTTGAATCCTCATTTAAACACTATTTTGTTAAAGGTGTAATATAAACGCATGGCATGCTCGGCGCAGTTGGGCACGAAGCCATAGCTGTAACATTTATCAGATACGTGCCAGTTGCACTTACGCCCCCTAAGTTGCCACTTACATTTACCGGCGTGTATGCTGTTACGGAGCTAAGCCCTGAAGGGGACCTGACCATAAAGATAATCAGATGCCCTGGAGTGCCGCTTTGCGAACCCACATATATGTATTGGACTCCCGGAGGAACTTGTATCTGAACAACCTGCTTTGCAGGCGGGCCTTCGCTTCCTACAAAAGAGGCTATGCTTGCGATTTTAGAAGCTGCCTGCTGCGACTCTATTGCACTGAGTGAAGAGCTAGAACTAGCTATCTGCATAAATGCAATCACAACAATGGGAAGGAGCACAGCCAATCCGAAAGAAAGGGTAATCAGAAGCTCGAAACTGGACTGGGCCTTCATAATACCACAATACTGTTGCCCTTAAACTGGGCGATGATAAGCTCCTTCTTTTCTTTCACCTCATTGTATAGCCTATTAATTATTTCTTTTAACACGCTGCTCATACTGTATCCCGTGGCTGAAGCTGCCACAGAACCGCCTTTTTTCAAAACCACCTTGGCATGCATCTCATAGTTCCTGACCTTTGACCTCTTTACATTTAATGCGACATAATCAACTTTTACTTTGCTGAACCTGTTTATCTTGTTCACCATGTCGTTGAGCTCAGCCCTTATGTCTTCCTCATACTCTTTTGTATAGTCGTCTAAGCCTGAGATTATTATTTTGTTTTCTTCTTCTGTGCTTAAAGAAACTATAAGGCCGAAGACATCCCTCACAGTTACAATGCCCACAGGCTTGTCGTTCTTTGTCACTACCAATGAAGAAATTCCCCTCTCTACCATAAGCCTTATTGCATCTTCAAGAGGGCTTTCTTGCTCTATAGCAAGCACGCTCCTTTGGCATACACTGCTCACTGGGGTGTTGCTAAGGGTGTAATAATAATTCCTCCTTTGAGGCGATCTCTCTGTTGCTTTTGCAAATGTCTCCACTATCTCCCTGAATGTTATGAGCCCGTATAATGACCCGTTTTTTATTACCACAAGCCTGTTTATCTTGTTTTTAGCCATAACGGCCTTTGCTTGGGCTATATTTGCATCAGCATCAATTCCTATCACTGGCGAAGTCATAGCGTTCTCCACTTTATATTTTGAGAGCAGATGAAGGGAGAGAATGGCTTTAAGTATCTCCGTCCTCTTGACAATTCCTTTTATTTTATCTTCATCAGAATATGGCAGAGCCTTCACGCCTTCATAGTAAAAGTACATTATCGCCCTTTCTATTGTAGTCGATCTGTCTAGAGTTGGGACCTTCTTCGCGAACTTGCCTATTGACTGTTTTTTATTGAGCTTTATCGCTCCCTTTCTTATGAGCGTCCTATCGTCTACAATCCCATAATACTCATCATTCTTGTTTACTATAACTGCTGTATAGTCCTTTACCTTGCTAATCGCCTCTGTTACTGGATCTTTGTAATCAAAAGTTACTGTTTCTGAAACAAACTCGCTTGGAACATTTTCAATTGCCCTCATCCAAATCCCATAAAAACATTTTTATTTAAAAATTAAATACCTTCCCTGCATAAATATAAACAAAAAACTATTTAAAAAGAAGCCAAAAACCTAATGCCAGGATGGCAGATCGGCTATGCGGCCGCCTGCAGAGCGGCAAAGGGGGGTTCGACTCCCTCTCCTGGCTCTTAATAATGCCAAAAAGAGCTGCTTACTGAAATTCAAGAGATTGCTAAACATCAACTAATACAAAAACTTTCCAATTCTCTGCCTTTTCGACCCGCAGATCATGCGGCGTTACTGCTTTTATCTCCAAAAGATGGTAATCCTTCCCTACTTCTTTGAAGAAAAGCTTGCCCTTAAGCTTTAGCTTTTTCACCCCTTCAAGCTTGGTTACCTTAAAATCATACGCATTAAGTGCTTTTTCATCTATCTTTGAGAGCAGGTCCTGCAAAGTAAACCACACAAGGTCCTCCTTTGTGCTTGCAGATTCATTTATTTGTATACTCTTTGGCTTAGCGCTAGAATTTTCTATTTTTTTAATATCGAGCATTATGCCAAGCATCGCTTTTGCTGCATTCTCCAATGCTTCCTTAAAGCTTTTCCCATATGCTACAAACTTTACATCTGCTGTATGGGGCAGGTATCTAAATTTTATCCGTTGCATATGTTCTATTGAAAATGATTAAATTTATATATGTAGAATCAGAAGTAAATCTGTCCTGTGAAGAATAGAGTAACTGCTGAAAGGTGATGAAGCCTATATCGACTGAGGACGATTTGATGAAAAAAAGAATTGTATATATCGCTGCTTTCATAGCTGCTTTGGTGATAATGCTTTTCAACCCATTGATGGCTACGCCTAGCAGCATACTTGACACAGATCCTTCTACATATATCGTTGTACCAATGATTATGCTCCCGCTTTTTGGGATATTTGTCTTCAAGCAAAAGATAGAGCCTAGTGCAAAGTGGCAAGATATTTTAATTGGATTGTCTCTGTTTGCAGCTCTCTTGCTCTTAATATTTTATCTCCGCTACTACTTTTCATTCCTCTTCATGAGCTTCAGGCTTGACATGCTTGTCTTTCCGTTGGCAATAGCAAGCATAGCCATAACCATGTTTGGGCTCAGGGAAATCAACAAATTCAAAGCCCTATTAATATATTCAATGTTTGCTTCTCCAATTTTGCTTGCTCCTTTGTTTGCATTCAACCAAGTGTTTGCCGAGATGAATGCATATATAGTATATTGGGTATTGCATGCGCTTGACAAGAGCATCATATTTGTGCCGCCCATAAGCATAATAGGGAAGAACTATACATTGGGTATTGGAGAAAGCTGTGCGGGCATAGGTGCACTTATAGGAATTGTGATGTTTCTTATACCGCTTGCTTACCTTTTCGAGGGCAAAGCAAGCAAGAAGGTTCTTTGGGTGCTCTCTGGATTCGCGGTGCTTCTTTTGTTGAACATCGCAAGGATGTTCGGCATTGCACTCTCATGGTTCTATTATGGGCCAAATGCAAGCGCCTCATTTGCGCACAGCTTTGCAGGCATGGCAATATTCTATGCAACAGTAGTAATAATTGTTCTCATTCCGAGCCTGTTTGGCCTTAAAATTCCCAAGATAGAAAAAGGAAAGAAATCGAGGGTAAAAGAGAGATACAGCAGGCTCGCAATTTTCTCGCTCGCTCTTCCTATAATATATGCACTTATTTATCTAGCCATTTTTTCAAACTATGCCAATAGCGCTTCCTTCTCTCCTGCAATTCCTCACAGCTCAACGCCTCTTGAAGGGGCTGAATTTGATAGATTCATAGCCAGCAGCGTAAACGCTACAGGCTTCCACTACATTTCATATACATTCTCAAACTCTTCTGAGGTGATACTCTTTGCAAACTCAACATTCAATGCAAGCAATCCAATATCGATGCTTGTTGAGCCTCCAAACAAAGAGGCAGAAAAGGCGCTCTTTTCAAACGTTAGCATAGAAGCTCATGCTACCTTCATGGGGAGTGATGGGATAAACACCGAGATATATGAGGTATATTACAATAATTCTGTCTATTTTGTAGCAATCAAAAAAGTGCCATATGTCTACAATGGAGGGTATGGCATAATGGCTGAATATGCGGTCATGCCTGAGAGCGCAGGCTTCCTTGGATTGAGCTGCAACTACTCCCATTTATACAGCACATTTTATAGTCTCTTCAACCTTGGAATTTACAACTCCACAACCATGAGCAGGCTTGAAAGCGCATATTGCTTAAATGAAAAGTTGTTCAGGTAGTTTCTTATGATGTTTGATTTTTCGGCAGGCGCCATTATATACAAAAAAGAAAATGGTAGGATAAAATTCCTTTTTCTTATCTCACATAAAAATGAGTTAGATATACCCAAAGGGCATTTTGAGAATAATGAGACTGCAATGGAGACTGCAAAACGGGAGATAAAAGAAGAAACTGGGCTAGATGTGGAGTTTTTGCCATATTTCAAATATGTAAACAGGTATTTCTTTTCTGAAGGCAAAGAAAGAGTACTTAAAAGAGTGGCCACTTTCATTTCTAAAGTCGGTGAAAATGCTACAATAAAGATTTCATCCGAACATAAAGGATATGTATGGCTTGGATATGAAAAGGCTATGGAAAGAATGAAGTACAAGGACATGAAGCAGTTGCTTACAATAGCCTATGACTACATTAAAAGATATGAAGCAATGGAAGAGCTGAACAAAAAATACAAGCAGTTAAGCAAATTGAGGGGCTGGAGCCTTGGCAAAAGATTTGTCCCAGGAGAAGGGCCATTAAATGCAAAAGCTATGCTGCTTGGCCAAGCTCCTGGTAAGGTAGAAGATCAAATGCTAAGGCCTTTTGTAGGAAGAAGCGGTAGACTTCTCGATGAGATGCTCAAGAAGGCAATGCTAAGCAGAGAAGATTTTTATATAACAAGTGTTGTGCAGTTTTTTCCTCCTAAGAACAGGGAACCGACAAAAAAGGAGGTTGAGCTATGCAAGCCTTTCTTGGAAAAGGAGATAGAGATTGTAAAGCCAAAGTTTATTATACTATTAGGGAGGGTAGCGGCAGAAGCTATGCTTGGAATAGAGAATATCGAAGCCAACCATGGCAAGAAGACAAATAGAGGAGGGATAACTTATTTTATAACATATCATCCTGCCGCAGCATTAAGGTTTCCAAAAACAAGAAAGAGGATGGAGGCAGACCTTAAAAAATTTTGCAGGATTATAAAAAAGAAGGAGCGCTAATCTCTGCTATTTACATTTTCCTGCTTAAGTGCTTTTGCCTCCTTCACGGCAAGCTTATATGAAGGTATTGCTATAATTACAATTACGATAATAACGAGGAAGAATCCAATTCCAAGAGAATCAAGGTTGTGTATTTTCAAAGGGGTTACTATATTGTATTCATTTAGGCTCGGGAAGAAAAAGAGCAACATGCCAGCTACGAAAAATGCAATTCCACCATATGCAAGCATCCTTCCAGAAGTCTTTCTGGCTATGTAGGCGATCTGGTTCTCTGCAAATTTTCTCTTTTTTAGCCAAGCACCTATGGCTGCACCAAGTATTACTTGCATCACCATGGTGCCTAGCCCGTAGAGGAAGCCTGGGACCCATGCAACCCAAACGTTTGGCATTGCAGGGACGATCACTGTAAACAGTATTAGTGCAAAAGCACCAAATCCAAATCCTGCTATAAGACCATGTATGAAAGTAAGCCTAAGCGGCACAGACCTAGGTTCAAGAACCTTGTGCCTTGCAAACATGTCGTGGCTCCCTAATCCCTCCTTCTCATATATATCCTTATCGTGCACCCCTATGCAAGAGTGGAAGAATCTGCATACTACATTGGCAAGCCAATGCCAGTGGAGGTAGATATCCTTCCTCAATATATAGAAGCCTGAGATTGCCATGACAATTCCAACGAGCACGAAAACTACAGCATCGAACCAATCGGAGAAGAAAAGAGGTGCTAGAGCAATGTATGCAAGTTCGGCAAAAATCGCCCTCTGGACAGTAAAGCCAAGCGAGAATAGGAGCCCAGCCTTGGCACCTTTCTTTGTGCTGTAAGAGCCGATGGCGTAGCTAAATGTTATTGGCCATGTATGCTCATCAGGCGTTATTCCATGAATTATGCCAAGCAAAAATGCAATGAGAAGGGCAGAGTATACTCCTACCACTGTCGGGTTATATAAATCTATTAGGCAAAAGAAAAGCATAATATTAAAAATGAGACAAAAAAGTTAATAAATAATAGAACAGAAGTTTTTACTTTTGTATAACAAAGTTATAAAAGGCATTCTCAAAAGTAATATAAAAATAATCATCAAAATATATTGGAGGGCTCGTAGCTTAGCCTGGTTGGAGCGCCCGACTGATAATCGGGAGGTCCGGAGTTCAAATCTCCGCGGGCCCACCTTCGCTTTTTCTGCTCTGCTAGTAAACAAAAACATAGAATAATAGAGTTTTCCGTACAAATTTTAAAATGGATATGGAGGATAAGGAAATTGAGACTTTGAAGAGGTACAACCAGCTTTACTTAGAGATAATAATGCGCTATAAAGACTACATTGAAGAAAATGAAAACCTCTATGTCGCTGAGCTTCCAAAGCTTATAACGCCCGACAATGAAAGCGTAGTAGGAGTTGCCAACAAAATAAAAAGCTCTTTTCCTGAATACAAATATGAAGACAACTTTCCAGATGCAGTTAGGCTAGCTTACAGCTATGTAAAAGATGAGATCTTCCTTGCAAGCTTACCCATACAATTTTGGCTCAAGCCTGAGGAAGTGATTAGGTGCGGCGCTGGTGACATATTTGACAAAGCTACACTCCTGTGTAGCCTCATTATAGCATTAGGCAATGCCTCCACAAAGATTGTCATAAAGGTTGAAGGTTCAGAAAGGGAGTTTGTCGTTTATTCTGAATTCAATGGAGGTATTATAGCAGTTGATCTTGAAAAAGGCGTAAAGGAATATAGAAGCAAAGACGAACTATTTGATGATATGGGAATAAGCAAAGGAGGAGGCGAAGACCTTACCGCATATGAATTCAACGATAAGATGTATAATCCCATAATCTGATTAGAACGTCTCTACTCTTGGCCAGTTTATTTCTTCGCTTGTGCCTACAACTTCTTCTGCGACCTTGGAAATCCTGCTGTAAGCAAGAGTTCCCATAGTTATAAATGAGAGTATACTTATTGCAAGCAGGTATGGCGAGCCTACAGCAAGATATTCGTAGCTAGCGATAACTAAGATAAATGAATCTACCGCCCAACTCAAATAAAACCACCTGCTCTTTTTTGTGAGAAGCATGGCTCCAGCAAATATGCCTAAGATAGCTATAATGAGGTTTGTAAATGAGAGGCCATAGCTGTATGTAAGGTGGTTTAAAAATTCTGCGAAACCAACGCTCTCTATATAATTTAGCAGGAATTTTGCTTGCGGGTAGACAAAATACCCCATCAAAGCTGAAGTTACGAATAAGAAGAGGCTTGAAACAGAGAGGAATGAATTGAAGCTTGTTTCCATTGCTTTTGCTGCGCTTCCAGCTACTTTATCTATATCTTCAAGGCAGTAGAAAGCCCCGTTATATTCTATGAGGTCAGCAAAGCAGAAAGGCCTTTTGCAGTAGTTGCATATCGCATAGGCAGGCCTCCAAGGGTGGTTGACGCATACCATCCCTTTTGCCATTTCTATACTTTCTTTCTCAAGCTTAGTGAATTTTTTGTGGCCTTTTGGCGACTGCACCTCTGTAGAATAAGCGTACTGTGGAGCAAACATGCGCATGTTCTCTTCTTCAATCTCTCTAGCTTCTGGTACCTCTGGCACATTCTCAAGACCTAATACCATCTTGCCTCTTTGCTGCCGAATATCGCTTGGACTTGGTGCAACTTGCCCTTTTGGCGCTGCAACCTCAGCGCCTGAGCTTGGCTTGGGCTGTGTCTTGGCAGGCTGCGCCTGCTGCGATTGTTGCGCTGTTGTGCCTTTAGGCTGAATTTGTGGCTTTTGAGACGGAGCCTGTGCAGAGGGTTTTTGGCTCGGGGCAAATGTCATACCCCTAAGCTTGAAAATAAGCAGTTCATTGGGGTCGACGACCACCCAAAAACACCTCAAAAGCTTTTCTTCCTCATGCTTATCTCTTTCTTTTTCTCAAATATTTTTGCATGCTTAGCGCAGCTTATGCAGTAGTATACCTTTCTTCTTTCGAAAAATTTGACGTCATTGCCAGTATGCGTCTCTGTGTCAAACCTTATCACTTTTTCAAATACTACTGCCTTGCTCCTCGGCACCTTTCTACCACAGTTGTCGCATGTGACTAGCGGTTCTTTTCCTCTCAATAAAACACCTTTTTAGACAAATCTATTTCTCTCTTTAAGTTTATATACTTTGCTAAGACAGGAGATAAGTTCAATTGCATAGTGGAAGAAAAGTTATTAATATTGCTTTTCGTTATTTATATAGTGATTCTTTGAGAATCTATGTCATAGGAGAAAGTGAGGAAGAGGTAGATAGTGCGGTTGAGCTCATTTCAAACAAAGGTGCAATTGTAGTGGCGAAGGAGGTAAATAGTTTTGAACACCTTAAGAAAGAGGTTGAAGCTTCTATCGATAAAGGCCTTGTCGTTGTTATACCAAAAGACCCAATAAAGGCAAATATAACCCTCAACAAGCTTGAAAATGTTAATGCTGCGCAGTGCAGCAACGCAGATGAAGTAAGGCTTGCGCTTTATAACAATGCAAATGTAATAATAATGAGCAAGCCCTCCAACAAAGAGGAGGTGCTCTTCTCGCTTGTGGAAGAGAAGATAAGTAGTACAAGTCATGAGGAGCATGCTGAAGCAGCAAAGGCAAGCAGGAAGAAGGTAAAGGCGGAGGAGATCATAGAGAAGGTAGATGAGGTTAGTATCGAAGAAGACAAATCAAGGGAAGAAAGCAATGGAGGCGGGGAAGAGGCTGAGCTTAAAAACGTGGAGGGCGAAGAGCAAGGGCGCAGGAAAGGATTTCTAGGATTCATAAAAGATGCATTGGGCATTACAGACAAAAGGTGATTTGATAGAGCTCAGGTGCAAAAAGATATCAAAACTCATACTCCCAGCAATAAGGGTAGCAGTAGCTGAAGAGCTTTACAAAAGATACAATTATACTCAAGACGAGATAGCAAAATCGCTGGGGGTTGTACAGGTTGCAGTAAGCAAGTACCTGAATGGCAAATACTCAAAGGGGATAGCGAAAATCAAGGAGCATATACAATCAAAAGGTCTTGCCGGAGAAATTGTCGATGCAATAGTCAAAAAAGAAGGAAAAGAAAGGATAGATGAAAAGATAAGTGCTCTGTGCGAAAATGAGGAATTATATTCATTGGTTTGAGGTGATAAAATGGCTGAAGAATTAGATCCGTTTATAATAGCCCAAGAACAACTTGATACAGCTGCTGAAATTATGGAGCTTGACCCGCAAGCGCATGCAATTCTTCGGGAGCCCATGCAAACTCTGATAGTAAACATACCAGTCAAGATGAGAGATGGAACGACAAAAACCTTCACTGGATTCAGGGTACTTTATAACAACGCAAGAGGGCCTGGAAAAGGCGGCATAAGGTACCATCCAGAAGAAAATTTAAGCACAGTAAAAGCGCTTGCAGCCTGGATGACTTGGAAGACAGCGCTTGCAAATATACCTTATGGAGGAGCAAAAGGAGGTATAATATGCGATCCAAAAACTATGAATGACCAAGAGCTAGAAAACTTGTCAAGAGGGTACATTAGAGCCATAGCTAATTTTATAGGAAAGGACGTTGATATACCCGCACCTGATGTCTACACAACTCCGCAGATAATGGCTTGGATGATGGATGAATATAGCAAGATAAAGGGGCATAACGAATTTGGTGTAATAACAGGCAAACCTTTAGAAGTATGGGGCAGCGAAGGAAGAAAGGATTCTACAGCAATGGGTGGAATGTATGTTATGAGAGAAGCGGCAAAACTTTTAGGCATAGACTTAAAGAAGGCAAGGATTGCAGTGCAAGGATTTGGAAATGCAGGGATGTACGCCTATACACTCTCTAAACAGCTCTTTGGCGCGAATGTAGTTGCGATAAGCGATTCAAAAGGAGGCGTCTACGATGAAAATGGCCTAAATTTAGATAAGCTTCTGAAAGCAAAACAAGAAACAGGCACTGTGATGAACTATGAAGGGGGCCAAAAAATAACAAATGAAGAGTTGCTTGAGCTTGATGTAGATATATTAATACCAGCAGCCATAGAAAATCAGATAACGGCAGAAAATGCAGACAAGATAAAAGCAAAAATAGTGCTTGAGCTTGCAAACGGTCCTGTGACGCCTCAAGCGGATAAGATCCTCTTTGAAAGAGGCGTATTAGATTTGCCAGACTTTCTTGTAAATAGCGGTGGAGTAATAGGCTCTTACTTTGAATGGATACAAAATATAAACGGCTATTACTGGAATGTGGAAGAGGTATATAGCAGGCTTGACAAAATAATAACAAAATCCTTCTATGACACAATATCAACGCAGAAGAGCTATGCAGAGAAAGGGAAGAAAATAAGCCCTAGGACAGCTGCATATATAATAGCTGTAGACAGGGTAGCAAAGGCGATGAAAGCAAGAGGCTGGTATTGATTTGCTTTTTTGCCTTTTAATTGTTAATTTTTTCTTTTTTCGAAGAATTTTATAAGGCGCGGATAGTCCATTGTGTTTATTACCTCTTCCTTCTTTGCCCAGCCACGCCTTGCTGTGCCAACCCCAAATCGCATATAGTCAAAATGGGAAAGCCTATGGGCATCTGTGCCTATCGCAAACATTAACCCATATTCCCTTGCTTTAAATATGCCTTCATCGTTTAGGTCAAGCCTGTTCGGGAAGGCATTTATCTCAAGAACAACATTGTTTTCCTTGGCAGCTTCAAAAACCTTGTCAAAATCAAAATTTATAGGGTCCCTTTCTCCAATAAGCCTATCGGTGGGATGGGCAAGTATGTCTATATACCCAGATTCTATTGCTTTTATTATCCGTTTTGTCATGCTCTCTTTGTCCATATTTAGATTTGTATGTACTGCGCCAATTACATAATCCATCTTCTCCAAAGTGCTCGCCTTGAGGTCAAGGGTGCCATCTTTGAGTATATCGACCTCACCACTCTTCAGTATTTTTATATTTGGATACTTCTCAGCCACATCATCTAGATGGACGAAATATTCTTCGAATTCTTTGTCGTCCATCCCATTTGCAACATGCTCGCTCTTTGAATGATCTGAGAATCCTATGTAATCATAGCCATGCCTGATAGCCTCTTCCACAACCTCTTCCACGCTATTCGCCCCATCGCTGAAATCTGTATGTGTATGCAAATCCCCTTTTATGTCCTTCAAAGTGATGAGCTTAGGGAGCTTGTGCTCCAGTGCAAGCTCTACCTCCCCCCTTGCCTCGCGCATCTCAGGCTCGATATACTGCATGCCAAGCTTTTCATACACTTCTTCTTCCCTGTCGCCGGCAAGCATCTTGCCCTTTGCATCAAAGAGCCCATATTCATTGAGTTTGTATCCTTTTTTGACAGCTATCTTTCTCACTTCTATACCATGCTCCTTGCTTCCTGTGAAATACTGCAGAGCAGCGCCAAAGCTTTTCTCATCAACAACCCTTACATCGCAGCTTAGCCCTATCTTGAGCCATACTGTTGTCTTTGTAGAGCCTTTAGCTGTTACGCTTTCTACTTCTGGCAGCTTTGTGATAAAATCCATGACTTCGAGGGGCTTTTTAGATGTAACAAGTATGTCAAGATCTCCAACAGTCTCTTTCATCCTGCGTGTGGAGCCAGCTATAACAGCTTTTAGTACAAGGCCAGAGCCTAGGAGCTTATTTACCACCCTTTCGGCTTCTGGAAGGGCTATGCCGAGGAGCATGCGCTTGCTTGTTGCCTCAAGCATAGAAATCCCTTTTGCTATCTCGCTCTCGCTCTTTTCCCCGAAGCCTTCGAGGCTTTTAATCTTATGCTCATTTACTGCTTTTTTCAAATCCTCGAGGTTTTTTACGCCAAGTTCCTTATATAGCTTAAAGATCTTCTTCGGGCCAAGGCCTTGTATGCTCGAGAGGGTTTTAAAATCTATTGGATATTTCTTTTTAAGCTGCTGGTACTTTTCTATTTTTCCAGTCTCGATAAACTCTCTTATCCTATCGGCAAGCCCCTTGCCTATGCCAGGCAGCTTCTGCAAGCCTTCCACTCCCTCCTTCTTTAATATATCTCCGACATCTTCTTGGAGGGTAGAGATGGTGATTGCGGCTTTCCTGTAGGCCCTAACTTCGAAAGAGTGCTCTGTGCCCTCAAGCTCCATCATGTCTGCAATCTCATTGAAAATTTCAGCAATTTGTTTGTTGTACACAATTATTTATCTGACAAAAATTAGATAAATTTAACAGCCAAATTTAACAGCCAAGCCTACGGCCAAATTTTTACATGCATTTTACTCCAATGTGGCTTTACCGATAAAAAAATAAGAATAGAAAGATATTTTATTTTATTTATCGATATAATATTACCCTAGGGTGTTGGTATGGAAGACCTTCTTAATGCTGCTATGCAGGGTATCGATGAAAGAGACCTCTTTAAGCCAAGGATTGCTGTTGCTGGAGTTGGCGGTGGAGGAAATAATACAGTAAACAGGCTTAGCACCCTTGACATAAAAGGGGCAAGCTTATATGCATTCAACACAGATTCAAAGCACCTCAACATGCTGAATCCTTCTATAAAAAAGCTTGCAATAGGCTACTCTTTGACCCATGGTCTTGGAGCAGGAGGCTTTCCTGATATAGGAGAAAAGGCGGCGGAGCTTAGCAGGAGTGAGATAGAGCTACTCATAAAAGATGTTAATATGCTTTTCCTGTGCGCGGGAATGGGCGGTGGAACAGGCACAGGGGCAGCGCCTGTCATTGCCAGAATCGCCAAAGAAAATGGGGCAATTGTTGTTGGTATAGTAACGCTGCCTTTTTCGCTGGAGAAGGTGAGGTTTGAGGTAGCAAGAAAAGGTATAGAAAAACTTAGGCAGAATGTTGATACTTTGATAGTGATAGACAACCAGAAGCTTGTGTCTCTATATCCAAACCTTGCAATAGAGCAAGCATTTATGCTGGCGGATGAGATAACTGCAAGAGCTGTGAGAGGGATAACTGAAGCTATAACGCAGCCAAGCCTTATCAACCTTGACTTTGCTGATGTAAGGGCAATAATGAGCGGAGGGGGCATTTCAATGATAAGTGTTGGAATGGCGCAAGGACCGGATAGAGTGAATGAGGTGGTGAAAGATACGCTTAAGAACAAGCTGCTTGATGTAAATTATGAGGGTGCAACTGGCGTGCTTCTCCACATAACCGGCGGTCCGGACATGACGCTTGGCGAAGCAAATGAGATAGGCTCAAAGCTGACTGAATTTGTCTCGCCAAATGCAAATGTAACATGGGGCGCAAGGCTGGACAATGAGTACCAAGGCAAGGTAGAGGTCATTGCAATCTTTACAGGAGTTTCAAGCCCTTCTATACTCGGAAGAAAAAGCGAGAATGAAAATGAAGACTTAGGGCTAGGATATATTTGACAAGGCAGAAATAATATTCTAGGGTTTAGTTGTATATTCATTGTTTATTTCGGTATATTTTGTGCATAAAGAGCATGAAAAACTCAAGAGCCTCCACAAGGAGCATGATTTTACAGGAGTTTATAGAGCTGTAGAAAAAGAAGAAACTAAGAAAAAGAAGAGACTAGAGAAATAAAGAAAGAGACCAAAGTGCATAGAAGAAGCCTTATTACTAGGTTATGAAAAGGCTTATAAAGATTATTAAATAAATTATATCTCAACTATCTTCTACTTTGGTGATAAATTGGGTTTCTTAAACGAAAAAGACGTGAAATATATAAAGGATTTGTTTGCAAAAAATTTAAGCGGAGAGGTAAATTTGATTCTCTTTGTTGATTCGCCAGACAAATGCCAATACTGCAAGGATACAATAGAGCTTCTGACAGAGCTTGCAAATACTAGCCCTAAGCTTAAGCTTACTTTGTATGATATAAACAAGAACCAAAAAGAAGCAAAGTTCCTTGGCGTAGACAAAACACCTGGCCTTGTGATAGGAGGCAAGAAGATATACAATGTTTATTACTTTGGCATACCTGCAGGGCATGAATTTGCAGCATTGCTTGAGGATATTGTTGATGCATCAAACGGCACAACGAGGCTTTCAAATTCTACTAAAGAAAAGCTGAAAGAGATAAAGGACCCTATAGAGATAAAGGTCTTTGTTACTCCAACATGCCCATACTGCCCTAGGGCGGTAAGGACAGCACACCAGTTTGCAATGGAAAATGACAAGATAAAAGGAGTCATGATAGAGGCTATGGAATTCTACGACCTTGCAAACCAATATAGCGTAATGGCTGTTCCGAAAATAGTGATAAACGATGACATCTCTTTTGAAGGGGCTTTGCCAGAGGAGAATTTCCTTGAATATGTATTGTCTGCAGTAAAAGGCAAAGATTAGTTTAAAGCTCTTCTACAACTGTACTTCCATGCGCTGCCTTGTCCCTGCTCAGCAGGTAGGTCTTTGAGCTTGATGCCTGCTTGAGCGCCTCGTCATGCGTTATTAGAAAAATCTGCTCTACTATTCTAGGGAGAGTTTCGTTAAATACCCTTGCAAACTTTCCAATCCCTTGCTCATCTATATTGTGAGTAGGCTCATCCAATATCAGCCACTTGAGGTTCGGAACGAGGACAAGCGCAAAGGCAACGCGCATCGCCAAGCACGCTATGCTCCTTTCCCCACCACTTGCTATGCTCTCAACTGCGCACCATTCTTCTGCACCATTCCTGACCATCTTGACTTCAAGAACATAATCATCTTTGCTTGCATCAAGCCTTATGCCAATGTAATCGCCATAAGGATAAAGCTCAGGCCAAATCTCGCCCATTATATGGTTTATTGAATTTATGAGCTTTGACCTAAGCATACCTTGGGTTTCTGAAAGAGCGTTCTTGAACTTCGCAAGCTCTTCTGCTGCTTTCTTCTTCTTTTCAGCATCTTTGGCAAGGTCCTGGATATGCTTTATTGTTTCTTCTTTCTCGGCTATCTCTTTCCCCTTCTCCCCTGCCGCCTTCTCTATAGCTGCCAAATTTGCTTGGGTAGAGCTAAGTAGAGAGCTGAGCCTTGTAAGCTCTTTTTGCTCTTCTTCAATAAGCTTGCTGCTCGCTTCTCTTTCCAGCTTCTCGATCTCTATTTTGAGGAGGCCCATCTTTTCTGCCAGCTCTGCTGCCTCCTTCTTGTATGAGTTGAGCTTCTCGATGTCCTTCCTTCTTTCTTTGAATTTTACCAGCTCTTCCGAGAGCTCGCTTTCCTGCTTTGATAGACTCTCCTTCTTCTCCTTTGCAATAGCGCTTTCTTTTTCTTTTTCATTGAGCTCAGCCTTAAGCTTAATGAGCTTTTCATCAAGGGCAACATAGTTCTTGAGCTTTTCATTTGCAATAAGGAGCGAATTGAGCTCTTCGCTTAGTTGCTTTACTTCCTTTCTCGAAGCCTCGACAAGCTTCAATCCGTTTTTTATCTCTTCTTCAACCTTATTCAAAACCTTTTTCTTGCCTTCTAGAAGCTTTAGCCTCATCTCATCGCTCAGCTCCCTCTCGCAGACTGGGCATTTACTTATGTGCTCAGAGAGCTCCTCTATGTGCTTTTCAAGCTCATCCTTCCTGGCTTTGCTTGACGCAAGGGCCTTTTCAAGCTGCTCGAGCTCCTTCTCCTTCTCCTCCTTTCTCCTTGTGTACTCTTCAATTTTCCTTTCTCCAATCTCTTTAAGAATTGAGTCCCTTTCCCTTATCTGCTCTTCTATTTTCTTGGCTTCGCTCTCGAGCCTTGCTGCACTCCTTCCCAACTCCAGCTCCAACCCTTCAGATGTCTTTAGCTCGCTTCTTGCCTTTTCAAGCTTGCTCGATAGCGAACTTATCATAGATTCGAGCTCCTCAGGCTTTATTTTCATCTCTTCTATCTTCTTCGCCTCCCTCTCTATTAGCGCAATCCTTCCCTCCAAGCTCTTGAATTCTTTTTCAAGCTCCCTCTTCCTCGAATCTTTCGCCAGGAGCTCCTTCACCTTTTTCTCCTGTTTGCTTACACTTTCCTTAAGCTCATCGTATTTTAGGCTGAGTTTTTCTTTCTCATCCTTAAGCTGCTTAAGCTCCTCCTTCGCCTTTTCAAGCTGCTCGGTGAGCTTTTTAAGGTCAAAGCTTCCTGCTGAATCCTCCGCCTGCTTGGCCATCTCTTTGACCCTATTTACAAGGCTTACTACATTGTCCTCTGCAATTGCAAATTTGTCAAGGCCAAGAAGCTTGTCTATAATATCTTTCCTCTCCCCGCTCCTGAGTTCAAGGAAGTAGTCAAGATTGTTTTGCTCCGAATAAATCGCCCTTGAAAACAGGTCATAGTCAAGCTTTAGCAGATTTTCTAGATATTCATTAACCCTTTGTGGCTGGGACTGCACGATAGAGCCATTCTTGAATATGCGCGCGTGCGATGAGCCTGAAAGCTCTATCCTTCTTTCTACAACATATTCATTGCCTTCTATGCTGAGCCCAAGCCTGACTTCTGCATAGCTTTCCTGCACTGGGACATTTCTTATAAGGTCAGAAGTGCTGATTCTCCTGCGCTGCAATGCAGGGAAGGTTCCAAAAAGAGCATAAGAGATAGCATCCATCACCGAGCTTTTGCCAGAGCCCATCTGGCCTATAAGCACATTCGTCCCCTTGGTAAAGCTAAGCTTTGTATTCTCATGCGTCTTCCAGTTTCTGAGCTCTATGAATTCAATCATCGATTATTCTGCTCATTTTAGATTTATATCATTATCTTTTTAGATAGTAACCTGGGCTCAAGCTCTGAGCTCCTGCAGAAATGAAGGCAAAGACAACAAATAAGTATTTAAAAATTCAGATGCAATATAATACTGCAAATTCTGTGATTTTATGAGCCAATTTGGAATACAGTACCATGGAGCTTCAAAAAGAAAGCTTGCAGGGAATGGCAAACTCAAGATAAAGAGCAGGGACAAAAAGAGGCATGAGATAGGAGGCTATTTTGCCGCTACTAGGCTTGGCGAAGAGAATGTTATTAAAAAAGTGAGGATGAGGGGAGGCAGAAAAAAGGACAAGCTGAAGAATGCAGGCTATGCGAACCTCCTTGTTGATGGTACTTACAAAAAGGTGAAGATAAAAGGAGTTGTGGAGTCGAAAGACAATAGGAACTTTGCTAGGCTTAATATAATAACGAAAGGCACTATAATAGAGACGGAACTTGGGAGAGCTGTCGTAACAAACAGGCCTGGCAAAGAAGGATTCGTAAATGCAAAATTGGTGAAGTAAAATGTCTGCAAGAGTTTATGTATGCCCTGTAGAAAAAGAGGGCGAGCTTAAGAAGATGCTTGAATATGATCCATATCTTGACCCTAAGATAAAGGAAGAGGATCTCAAAAAAATCAGGGAAGATGAAATGGCTAATATAATATTTGCAAGGCAGGATTATGTGATAAAGGAGGGGGCTTCCATAAGCCTCGACCCTTCCAAGTGCTACCTCTTCCTAAATGCGCAGGATTCATTTCTAGACAAAGCTGAAAAAAAGCTCAAGAATATAGAAGGCCTTAAGAGGGCAGAGCCTGACATAGAGTCCAAAGTAATAATGCTTGTAGAGGATGAAAGAAGGAAGGCTGATGAGGGGTTTGGTTCCATATTCGGTTGATCCCATGAACCTGATAAGTGTTGGTGACCTCTCAAAAGAGGACATTTTGGAGATATTTGAGATCGCTGATGATCTAAAGCAGAACAAGAGCGAGATAGCCTTAAAAGAAAACGCTGTTGCAGCCCTTATATTTGAGAAGCCTTCTACAAGGACGAGAGTTTCTTTTGAAGTTGCGATGGCTAAGCTTGGCGGCTATTCAATATATATAGATGCAAGGACTTCCCAGCTCTCGCGCGGAGAGAGCATATCAGATACCGCCAAAGTGCTGAGCGGCTATGTTGATTTTATAATAGCAAGGCTCTACAAGCATGATGACATTGTAGAGCTTGCAAACAATGCCACAGTGCCAGTAATCAATGCACTTACTGATGTAGAACATCCATGCCAAGCCCTAAGCGACCTCTATACTATCCAAGAGATAAAAAAGAAGCTTAGGGGCCTAAAGCTTGCGTTTGTTGGAGATATAGCAGCCAATACGGCCAATTCTCTTATGCTTGCCGGGGCCAAGATGGGTATGGAAATAGCGCTTGTAGGGCCTAAGAATTACATGCCAAATACATTCTATTTTACAAAGGCAAGGGAGTACAGCAAGGTAAGCGTTTACAATGATATTAAGGAAGGGGTGGCAGATGCGGATATAATTTATACTGACACATTTGTAAGCATGGGGCAGGAGGAAGAGGCGGAGCAGAGGAAGAAGCTTTTTGCACCATACCAAGTAAATTCAACTCTCCTTGGCTATGCCAAAAAGAACGCCATAGTGATGCACTGCCTGCCTGCACACCGCGACGAAGAGATAACAAGCGAGGTGCTTGACGGCCCGCAGAGCGTTGTATGGCAGCAGGCAAAGAATAAGCTTCTTGTAGAAGAGGCAATATTGCTTTACCTCTCAGAGAGGAGCATTTAGCCCCACATTTCAGCCCTTATTTTTGACTCTTCTATGCCACTGTTTTTTAGCACCTGCTTCATTGCATTTGAGAATGCTGGCGGGCCGCATATATATGGATCTCTTTCCATAAAATCAGGCACCCTCCTTCTCACCATATCTTCATTAATGTGGCCTGTTTCTCCATTCCAGTTGTCACCAGGCTGTGGCCTTGTGACTGTAACCACAATCTTTGCACCTATGCTCTTCTCCAGCTCCTCCAGCTCTGAGCGCCTTATTATCTCATAGGGATATCTTACGCTATACAGAAGAGAGACATCAATCTGAAGCCCTCTGCTTTTTATAAACCTAAGCATTGACATGAAAGGGGCTATGCCTGTGCCTCCAGCTATAAACAAGACCTTCTTGTTTGCACTTGGATTGAATTTGAATTGGCCATATGGACCTGAAATATGGTAAATGTCCCCAACCTTTGCTTCTTCAAGCTTAGAGGTGAGCCTGCCATGGACCATGCTTATAAAAAGCTCAATGATTTCGCTGCCTGGAGCTGAAGCTATAGAATAAGCCCTTCCTATCTCATCTGGGGTATTAGCTTTGTAGTAAAGCATTATAAACATGCCGGGCTCGAAATCAAGGCTGCTCCCATCTGTACTCTTGAAGCGAAATATCTTGACATCTGGCGTCTCGGCAATTACCTCATCCAAATAATATGGCTTCTTAACTATCATAGGCATACACAAAAAATTTGGTATGATATGTTTATAAATAAATAAGCAAATAAACCTCAGGCATTTTTAACGCTTGTAAATGACTCGACCATCTTTTCAAACTTGTCGATGCTCTTTATTATCTCTTTGAGCTTTGGATTTATGTTGTAGCCGAGCCCATATCCATGCTCAGTCCTTATGTGGGTTGGCTGAATGACATTCAAATCCATTGACAACCCCCTTAAAGTGATGATAAGCGTCTTTCTTGTAAACTTCTTCCCTAGAACCGCATAGATTTCTTTAGTTGTTCTTGGGGATTTCTCCATAAGCAACTTAAGAACAGCATAGTTCGGTCTGCTGAGCAATTTCCTTATAAGCCATATCTCGTCTTTTTCCTTCATAAGTATCACTTAAGCAACTTAAGCAAAAGGTATTTTATTAAATATTTTGCTAATAAACTTTATAAATGTATACCAAAAACCATTGCTCCTTTTTTGCAAACGACAGCGAAAAGTATTTAAATCTGATATAGCATAATATAATTATGTTTATTTAAGTAAATATTTGTATAGTTTTATATAAGAAAATGGTGCAAGGTATGTCTCTGCTTTCCTTTATGCGGCGAAGAAAAGATGATATGCAGCAGAAGGAAATCCCATTGGGCTTCAGAATAGATTGCATGGCTGCGGGCGAGACTAGAGAAATAATAGAATCGCCCATACAAAGAAGCATAACAAGGCAAAATGGCTTGTATAATTATAATGTTGGCAGCAATCAAAAGGAGCTTTCAAAGCAGGAAATGGCACTTGTGGGCAGGGCGAAGGCTGAAATCTCAGCCCTCTTTCTGAGTGAAGCTGGAGAAATGGAAATAAGCTCAATCTTCGGTGCAGGCTCATTTGAAAAGGCAAGGTCAGTTGCATTGGAATATTTGAGGCGATTTCTTCCTGAAGAAAGGGCTTTTTACCTTTCATATATCGCTGCAGAGGATACTGTTGGTTTTGGAGCCTTAGGCCTGCTGCTAAAAGATAGCAAGAATATTGAAGAGATTGAGATAAACTCCCCGACAGCGCCAATCAATGTCTATACTGTAAAATATGGAAGGTGCAGAACAAACCTCTCTTACACAAACGAAGGTGAATTTAGGAGGAGCATAAACAAGCTCCTCTACCTTGCTGAGAATGAATTGAGCAGCAGCAACCCAATAGTAGATGCGGAGGTTGGAAATATTAGGATACATGCACAAACAAAGCCTTATGCACATTCTGGAGGATTCGCTTCTATAAGGATAGGGGGCGAAAAGGAGCTCAATCTAGGCACGCTCATCTCAAACGGCACAGCTACGGCTGAGCTTCTTGCTTACATATGGCTTGCGATGGACTCGAAGCTCAATATCTTAATCTCAGGCGCCCCTGCCAGTGGCAAGACAACCCTTCTTGCTTCGCTTACATCACTCATTCCAAAGTACAATAAAATAGTAATGATAGAGGAAGAAGCCAATGAGCTTGAACCCTTTGCAATTGGAAATGCAGTAGAGATATACAGCTCAAAGAAAGGAGTCACGCCCCAGCAGCAGGTGATAAATGCACTTAGGATGAGGCCTGATAGGATTATAGTTGGTGAAATTAGGGGTAAAGAAGCGAGGGAGATATTTGCAGGGTCTAATCTAGGAATTCCATTTATGACTACAATGCACAGCAATGAAAATGGTCTTGCCATACTGCACAAACTTTTGGTAGAGCCTATGGGGGTAGAGGTTGGGGCCTTAGCAATGCTTGACCTTGCAATCTACATGAAACAGGTTGGGCTGAACAAAAGAGTTGTAGACACACTCTATGAGTATAGGTGGCTTAGCAGAGGAGAGGTCGATGGCGAAGAGGGGGTAGATTTAGGGGGCACTGAAAGGGTAGTGATAGAAGAAGTCGCTAAAAACGGGGCGATATGCCAAGAAAAGCTTAAATCCTCCAAGATCATTGAGAGATTCTCTTCGGAGAGGGGATTAAGCACAAAAAGGGCATTGGAAGAGCTGAAGAAAAGGGCCAATTTCCTTGAAAAGATGAGAGAGATGGGCCCAGAAGAGGCACGCGACAAAATAAGCCTTTATGGTGTTGGGATTGGATAATATTGCAATTATGCTAGAGGGTGGCGCTTCTATCCTATTGATTGCAGCAATCTACATGAGGCTTAGGAACATCTACAAGCATGCCAGCCTCAGAAGGAATTTGATAGAGGCTTTCTACTTGGCGCTTGGGAATGCTGGTAGCAAGCCTTTGCTTAAAAGCTTAGAGGAAGTCGCAGAATCCTCAAAAAACAAAGCGCTTAGGCAGAGTTTGAAAAGGTATCTGGCCAAGGAGCTTATAGAAGGTGGCTTGGCTGATGAGATTGGCAACGTTTTTGGCGTAAATAAAGGTTTTGAGATCAGCTACAGGGAGCTCGATTCGCTCATAAATGAGTATGAAGATGAACTTAGGATCAAGGTAGAGAAGCTAGAGCCTGCTCTTCAAAGGGATGCAACCATTGCAATGTTTATATCTACCATAGCTCCATCCTTCATTATTTTAGGCTTTATAGGCTTGTCAATTCTCTCAGCTTCATGGCATGCGGTCTTGGTATTTCTTATGCTTATTGTGGCTCTACCTACCATCTATTCGGCGTGCATCGCACTCTCACAGAGGCGCCTGATAAATGCATTTGGTATTTAAAGCAATAGTGGGAATAGCGGGCATAGTATTAATATTGTTAGGAGCAATGCCATTGGCGATTGCTTTTATGGCTATAGGTATCTTGCTTAGGCTTGGAATGAAAACGGAAGCAAACGCCTTGAAGCTAATAGAGCTTGCTGAAAGTGCATGTGCCAAGAGCAAATCCACTCTTGCTGCAATAGATAAAATGTCTCATGCCTATGCCTCTTTTAAGAAGGCCTTTATCTGCTATTGGACTGGCAGAAGCTGCGAAACGAATGGATTCGAGGACAAGCTGGCATGCCTTATCATCACTAGTTTACTTCGTGGAGAAAGTGCGCTAAAGCCACTCGCGCTGGCAAAGAGGGAGGAGAAGGTGAAGAGATACAGGGAGCAGGCTTTTGGCAGAGCAAAAGGCATGACTCTTCTCTCATGGATAGGGCTCTCGCTGTTCTTCCCATTTTTTTCAGGGGTAGGCTTAGGCATAATAGAAAAGGGTAGCATCATCTTGAACACTACTCCAGCTACACACCTTTTCGCTTCTGGGGTAATAATCTATACATTTAGTGCAATCTTAGCAAACAGCATATTTTACAATATAGATAGAAGCTTGCTTGAATCACTGCTCGAATCAATGCTTCCTTTTTCAGTTGCTCTGCTTGTCTTCAGAGCTTCATCATTCGTTTCTTCTATTTTGTAGGTGGTAAAATGAAAGAAGAAGTAAAAGTGTTTTTGCGTGCTGCAAGAAATGCAAAAGGGCAAGGTTCTTTGGAGTATATAATGATGCTTGCTGCAGCAAGCATTGTTATTGTAATCGCACTTGCGATGATAGTGGAGATGAAGCACGCAATAGTCACAAGCATAATAGTAAATGGGACAAATATGAGCATCTCTTCAGCCATCTCGCATGAGCTTGCGGCGATAGCTTCAAATAGTGTATAGAGGATAGTATGAAAGCGCAAATCTCACTTGAGCTTCTGATATATTTGTCACTTTCCAGCTTCTCGATTGTTTTTGCTGCTGGCGCAATCATGCATTATGCCCCGATTATAAAGAAGGAGCTTGGTGCTTATGAGGTGTGGCAGCTCATAGAAAGGCTGGATGTTATGGCTTGGTATTATACAAATGGCAGCGTGCATGCTTATATACCAAAAGGACTCTGCAATTCCAGTTTGGAGGGTGACAATCTCGTCACTGAATTTGGCTCTTTTTATATAGATCCTGCATTGAAGCTTGACAATCCTTTTTGCCCTGATGGCACATACGCAAATCTTTCGGTAAATGAGGGTGGCGGATTTACTGTGGTGGGTAGATTGCATGAAAGTGCAAATTAGCCTTGAAATAATAGTTTCACTTACAGTTTCATCTATTGTTTTTTCTTTGCTCTTCGGATATGCGTATAATTTCTATTTCAAATACCAAAATCCAAATCTTGAAAGCAAGATATGTGCAGCCCAAAACATAATACAGCTTGGCCTGAATACAGGATATGTAGGGGGTGTTGAAAGATGCTGAAGCTTTCATTAGTTTCAATAGACATGCTACTTTCATTGCCAATCTTGATTTTGATCTTTGGGCTTCTCTACGAATCCAAAAACATAGTTTACACAAGCTCTGAGCAGCTTACCCTGCTTGCTGACAGACTCCTACACTACTCTACTTCACAAGTTGCTACTGAATATTGCAACGCTAGATTAGGCGAAAGGACCATGCCAATTAATGCCAGTTGCTACGGATGCAGGATAGTAACATGCAAAGGGCTTACTTACAAAATGGTGATAGATTGAATCTGAAAAACCAAGCGAGCCTTGAATTTGTACTTATCCTTGGGGCAATATCTCTCCTTGCATTTAGCACGCTCTCTATATTCAATGCAGAATTTGAAAAGGGTAAGGCCTTGCTGAACCTCAGCCTTCCTGAACAGCCTAATTTGCCCCTCCCAATCACAAGCAACACATTCAATTTCTCAGCATATGTGCCATTCCATACGCTGCTTGGCAATTTATACTCTCTTGAGTATGTTACAGTATGTCCAAATGGTTCTATAAGCATAAGCCTTAACTCAGATGATGCAAAACTATCTGCAAGAACAGTGTCAGCAAAAGTTCAAAACATCTTTGCAGGGTATGTAAACTTTATACCAGAAAGCTATGGCTTTGAAAATATAACTCTTTTTTATAATGCAAGTTGCAACAGCGCGCATTATTCAGGGCAACTGGAGCTTCATACATATGCTACAGCAATGCAGCCAGGGGCTGGAAGCACAGGCTCATTTATCATAGACAAGAGAGACGAATACATTTTATATAGATACTCTAAACCAAGTAATGTCTATTCTTTGAGTTTCTGGGGCCATTGCCAATACAATTTCCCATATGTAAGAAATACTTCAGTCGTTTCAGAATGCTTCACAAAAAATGCATGGGACTACAATACATTTAGTTACTATTGCTACCAGAACAATAAAGGCTTATGGTATACTACATGCGTCTATCCGATGGAATCAGCATACAACATTGAAAGCGTAGATTCTACATCTTATTCATTTTTATACAACTTTTCTGCAAGCATTTACTTAAATGGCGAAATTCTGAATTTCACCTTCAACAATACAAAGTGCACAGAAATATCCTCAAACGGCAAAATTGTCGGAAATGCATGCATTACTAATATAACAGGTGCAGGCTCGCAAACTTATGCAAAGCTCATTTCAAATGCAACAAAGGTAGGAATCGCAAACCAAACGCTCTGCCAATCATATACACAAGCAAAAAACAATATGGAAAGTGTATTGGGCTATTTCAATTCTTCATATGTAGATGATGCTGAACTCGCCCAGATAAACAGTGCAATAAATTACTATCTTAAGGCTTCAACAGCTTTGGAGGAGTATGGTTTTGAGGGCAGCAACTGCAAGATAACAAGTAGCTATCTAGAATGTAGGCCTATATACCCACTAGCATACATTATAGATGCACAGCTGAATGGCGTCTTAGGCAACGAAACTCTCTATTACCAAGGTAGTGTGGTGAATATACGATAATTGAAAGAGCCCAATTTGCAAGTATTGAAGCCCTTGTATCATTTTTGATTCTAGCATATGCCATTGGAATAGGCATTAGCGCAATTGAAAATGCATACCAAGAAGCGAGCTTCGGAAAGGAATTCTCTATAGAGAGCATGGCAGCTTTTGATTTCATAAATGAAGCATATACCAATGCATCAATGGGGATGTGCATAAACAAAACTTCGGCGGGCAATGGATCATGCATGCAGGGCTATTTGGAGATGTATAGAGAGGTTTACATGCTCAAAGGCATTGGCTTTTCACTAAACAATACAATTTATGTGGGCAACTTGTCCAGCGAACCACTTAAAAGGTGCTTTCCATATGATGGCAAGGTTGCTTGCCTATATATAAGGTGATTTGATTTACTATGGGCTTTTGGTGGGGTTTGCCATCCTTTTTTCAGTGCTCTTCCTACTAATTGCATTTAGGCTTATCTATTATTACAACATCATCTCATTAGAGTATTCTCAGCTAGGATATGCTATAACGCTAGAGTCATTTAATAAGATGCTTGCATATTCAGGTCCGAGCAATGTTTGCTACGTCGCAGACCTTGACGGACTGTTTTGCAATAACGGCATAATACAATATGGCAATTCCTACACTTTAATAAAATAAAAGAAAAGGTTTTAAAGCAAGCCAAACATAAAGGATATTGTGGCCTTGGTGGTGTAACGGCTGCATGAAAGGCTGTGGACCTTTAGGACCGGGTCCGACTCCCGGCCAAGGCCCTTCCATCTACTAGCTGGTGCATGGCCAAAAACTTTTTCTCCAGATGCGGACAGCAATGTATTTATT
>JBAMLI010000077.1:0-3695 GCA_039793645.1 archaeon | reverse complement strand
TATATGGACTGTCTGGACTACTTGGACTAAGTGGACAAGGTGGAATGGAGGGGGGTGTTGGAATCGTTGGACTGGAAAATATTCAAAAATAAAGAAAGATATGCAGGGTAAATATTCTAGACCCTATTTATGGGGTAGGAGGGGGGAGGGGGGGGTGTTGGACAATAAATGGTTAAAAAAATAATTAAAATAAACTATTTATTTATTATTAATTTAAACTTTTCGAAATATATATATATGTATTACTTTAAAAAAATTAGGGAGGAGAAAAAAAAGAGTTTACTGTCCAAGACCCCCCTCCCCCTCCCCCTCTTTAATAATCCCCTCAACTTAAGATTTTAATAATCCTGTCCTAAATATTGTACCTCTGAGGATATTATCACTTTCTTTAAGCGTTAAGGCCTATACGCTCATTCCCTCATTACTATGAAAAGAGAAAAAACACCATAAATGATTAAATATATCAAGAAATATAAGAAAAAATCATGGAAACGAAAATGTACCCCAAACAAAGCATAGAAATTGAGGTTCAGAATATAGTAGCTACTGTTAAACTCGCAGACAACCTAAATCTGGGCAAAATAGTACTAGTGCTAGAGGATTCAGAGTATAACTCCTCTGAATTTCCGGGGCTGATATACAGGTTGCCTGAATTCAATACGGCCGTGCTCCTTTTCAAGAGCGGGATGATGAACTGCACGGGCGCAAAAAACGAGGAACTCCTTGAAAAAACCGTAAAAACAGTAATAAGGAAGCTGATTGAGGCAGGAATAAAGGTGGACAGCAACCCAAAAATAGCCGTGAAGAACATCGTTGCCCTGACGGACCTGAAAAAGGTGCTTGACCTGCCAGATCTTGCCATGGCCCTCGGGCTGGAAAACGTTGAATACGAACCCGAGCAGTTCCCGGGGCTTATATACAGGATAGAGGAGAAAAAAATCACCTTCCTTATTTTCAGATCAGGCAAGGTCGTGTGCACCGGTGGCACAAACATAAAAGAAATAGAAGAGGCAGTTGAATTGCTCAGGGAAAACATCGAAAAGGTTGCCTGAAAGGGGAGAAGGAAGCATCAAATAGAAGTTAAATGTTTTTCTGAAAATTTCTACTAATTTCTCCTGACCCCTTTTCAAAAAATTAATATGCTATACTGCATTTTTTAGATTAATGAAAACTGAAGTCAAAAAGATAGATGGGAAAAGTGCACTTAGGGAAATTATGACAGGGCCCAGGTGGCCAATATATTATGAGATCCTGAGTAAGCTCCTTGACGAGAATATTACCAATTCCTCCAGAAGGATGGTAATAGATTTCAAGGATGCAACAAAGGAGGATTTTGAAACTCTCCAGAAATATGGGTTGGTGCACTTTTTTGTCAACCCTGACGGCACATACAGGTACCTGTATATCACCAGAAAGGGGATAATCATAATCAGAAAGATTAGGGAGATAGAAAGACAGCTGGAAAGGAGGTTTTTTGACCCTGCAGTTGAGATTGAAACTGAGAGAGAAAGCGATACACTCATGGCAATCAGGTCAGCAGTAACCGCCATGTTCAACACTCTAGAAATAAACATGGATCTGAAGAACAAGATAATTACCATGAAAGACATGAGGTACCTGGGAACAAAGAATGAGAGGGAGGTATGGGTTGATTACAGCAACAATATACACTGCCTCACATGCGACAGCTATTCCTGCGAACATGTGATATTTACAAAGGCACTCATGGAAACCCTTAACGCCATGATAAAGATCATGGAACCGTATGTAAAGAAGGGCGAAAAAGAAAAAAAGGAGGTCAGCCAAGCTCTTTGATGCTCAGCTGTAAACCCCTGATTCCGCTAACGTAAATGCTCGTGTAATATTGCCCGGGCGCAATACTGGTCAGGTAATAACCTGAAAGGGAAACAGTAAAGTCAAAACCGCCCGATACCTTGGATACATAAATGGTAAGATTATATCCACCATAGGGCACCGTGAAGTTGAGCCAGGCAGGACTGCCGGGGGAGACCATGGCTAACTGGACATATTGGCTCTTGTCAAGATCCGATTGGAGGACGACCTTAACCGCATAAGTGCCGATTCCGTTTACCGATGACAGAATGTCCAGCACGGCACCGCCGTTGCCCTGGACCGTCACGTAGAACTCCCCGTAACCGCTCACGGTTATCTGCGCCGAGCTTGTGTACGGTGCGGAACTGCAGATATCGGGAGTGAAGTTGATGGACGCCCAGTTGAGGTTGCTGTAACCGAAAAAGGTCGCACCGCCAACAGACAGTATGTCCTGCCCCTTCGGGACCATGGAAATGGTGAGCGTATAGGTGCCGTTGGCGAGCTGGGGAAAGACATTGAAACCGTTGCCCCACGTATTCTTGATTGTTATATCCCTCTGAAATACATAGGATCCTATGCTCACAGTTACATTATATATAAGGCTAGCTGAAACGGTACCTGAACCGGAGGAAAACAGGGGCTGAACAGAATGCGGTACGCTTGCACCCGTTAGGCCCGGCCTGAGATATACATTAATGAGCTGGGAAAAGAGCATTGCACTGCCAGAACCGGAACTGGAAGAGCCCGAACCCACCTCACCCCCGCTCAGGGCACTCGGGGACATGGAGAAGCTGGCGATGCCCGAAGCCGGGAAGAGCGAATACCTGTAGACCATGGAGTTGCCCTGGAACACCTGGAGATCCCAGGACCCGATGATGGACTGGTCCATGACCGCGGACTGTGGGTTGTATATGGAAGAGAACGGGTGCAGGGATGCAGAAGGCATCACGGGTGGTGTGGTGGAGGAGAGGTCAGAGGTGCTGAGGACCAGCACGAAGGAATCGCCCTGCCTCAGGATCCCGGTGTTCGAGATCTCATTGAACACAAGGTACATGTAGAGCGGACCACGGCCGTACTGTGCCGTGGACTGGGCCGGCGAGCTGAAACCGTAGTTCCCGCCGAAGCCGAGCACGGACCACCACGCTACCAGGGCACCGCTGGAAGAGTTAACGAGACGGAAGGAGCAGGGTGGCTTCACTGACCCGCCCTGGACGGTGTAGACCGTCCAGAATATTGTCTGGTTCGGATTCGTATAGGATTTTGCGGAGAGGATCAGGGGCTGGGGCCCGGGAGTACCTTGAATATACCCACCGATATACAGGAAAACAGCGGAGGAGGCAACAACTGTTATGGCTACCATCAGGATCACGCCTACTACCGCGGATACCCCACTTTCCCTCAAAAAAAGTTTTGCCTTGAACCTCATCATATATAAAGACTATAAAAAGGGAATTATTAAGTTTTTTGTGGCAAAATTTATAATACAGCAGAAAAATTCACAGATAAATGAAGGAAAAGCCCAGGAACAGACAGTGGATATACATCTTTGATATCCCCTATGAAAATGCAAATGAGTTTTTGCTGGAAAGGGTGGGGATGTACTCGAGGGAAATGAAGATAGTCAAGCCAAAGAAAATCGCCACAAGAATACTCAAGGAAAGGGGCTACAACTCAAAAAGGTTTGTGAACGAAAAGGAATACAACTCGCTGGTGAAGAGCATCGCATACGTCCTCAGACAGATGGAAAAAAAGGGAAAAATTGAGAATGACGAGGTATACTGAACCTTTTCCTGCCTCAGAACTGTACTTTAAACTTTTTTATCTTTATCAGATAGGAGTCTCCGGGTTGTTGTATAATTCAT
>JBAMLI010000076.1:0-3759 GCA_039793645.1 archaeon | reverse complement strand
AGCTTATTTTGGCATATTTATGCAGAAAATAGGTGTTTTGCCGATATTGTTTGCACTGTTTTTAGGCTTCGCCTTTATGTTTGTGGTGGATTTGGTTAAAATTTATGCCTTCAAAAAGCTGAACATACATTAATGATAAGTTTAAAAGGATTGGATATCTTATAATTTTTATGGCAGCGCTAAAAATGCAGCAGGATCAAAAAGAGATAAGTGTTATAATAACCCCACATGCACTTGAGCGCATCAAAGAAAGGCTTCAAATGGATGGTATGAGCAGAGATGAGATCGTAAAAAAGTTCAACAAGGAGCTCAGCAAAGGCTACATAAAGGATTTAGAAGGCCAGGAAGGAAAATATCTTCTTGGCTTTGAAGGCCCTAATTTATATTTCATACTCAAAAAGGAAGGCAAAACGTACTTTTTGCTCACAGTAGAATGGCGGCTTGAAAGCAATTATCCCACAAAAGTAGTAAACATAAAATATCTATAGTGGTATCATGGAGAAAAACGGGAACATTTTGCTTATGATACTTCTTTCATTTGCCTTGATTTTCATTTCGCTACTTATCAGGCTTGCTGGGTTCATGCTGACGCATAATGCTGCGCTTGGAATCGAAACCACTCATATCTCTGTAGATTTCTTGCTTACTTTATTTGTGTTGGTTGTGATATATATAACAACGTCAAAATTTAGCAGGAGTTTTTCCTATGGGTTGTTCAAACTCGAGGATCTTATAGCCTTTTTTATAGCACTTCTAATTATTTATGTGGGCATCGACTTCTTGCTTACAAGCCTATATTCTTCGCCAGAGCTTTCATTATTAGCAGCGCTCTTCCAGCTAACTTCTATAGTACCATTATTCCTTGCCGGATTCCTCAAAGTAAAGGCAGGCTCGATTCTTCGTTCAACCTCGCTGAAGGCTGATGGCAAGCATACTTATACAGATGTCTATGAGGGGCTCGGCGTCGCTCTTGGGCTTCTTGCATACTATTTCACAAACTGGGGTCTGTTCTATCTTTTTGCCATAGTTCTTGCATTCTTTGTACTGCTCTGGACAGCGCTCTCCGTTGCAAGGGACTCGCTCTTCGGCCTTCTTGACCTTCCAAAGGACAAAAAGCTCAGGAGCAAGATAGATGAAGTAGTAAGGAATGTAGAAGGGGTAGAGAGGGTCAAGGAAACAAAGCTGAGATGGTCGGGCTCGGTAATCTTTGCAGAGATAGTTGTTGAGATGAATCCTCTCTTATCAATAGACGAGGCACACCCTATTACAGAAATCATAGAAAATCAGGTGAAAGAGAAGGTAGAGGGGGTTTATTCAGTTGTTGTGCATGTTGAGCCCGTAGGCAGGAAGAATTTCAGGATCCTTGTCCCGGTAATGGAGAAGAGGCGCGATGCAAAGATAAGCAGCGTGTTGGCAAAGTCAAAATATTTTGCAATTGTTGAGATAAACGAGAACGGAGAGCGCACAAATTTTATAGACAATCCTCTTCTAGGGCTAAAGGAGCATGTCGCACCGAGTTTCAAGGATTTTCTGATTGAAAAGAAGATCACAGACCTGATATGCAGAAACATAGGTGATTCTGTATACGGGCTTTTGCTTGCTTATAATATCTTCTGCTGGAAGAACAGGGCTGAAGAGCTGGACAAGAATATCATGCTCTTCAAGGCGAGGAAGCTAGAGAAGATGAAAGATTTTATCTCAAGGTCTAGGTCTAAATGAGAATCAAATTCATGGGCAATTTTCGCGAAGGTATTCACAAAAAGAGTATAGAATCTCTTGAAGCAAGATTTGCAAAGCTTAAGTCTCATCTAGAATCCGGAAGCACACTTGAATATTTCTCCATACTTGGAATAAAACCTACAACAGACATGAAAAAGATAAAAGATGCGTATAGGAGCGCCGTGAAGAAATACCACCCAGACATAGCAGGAAAAGAGTCGGAGATGATAAGGAAGATAAATGAAGCATATACCATGCTTGCCAAAGGGTCATCTGACATAAGCGAGGCCGAGATTAAGATATACAATAATCTTGTTTCAAGCTACAACTCAATTTTGGAAGAAGATTACAAAAAGCTAAGGAATGAGCTCAGCGTGCCTGTTGAAGAGTGGGTATATGAGCAAGCTATCAGCGAATTTAGGGACTGGAGAAAAAGGCTCAAAAAAGCTTTCAACAAGAGCTTTGGCCTCCTTGTAAAACTTAGGAAAAAGTCATGCAGCATGCAAAAGAAAGAAAAGAATGAAGAGTTAAAGCAGAGACTTCATGCCATATGCGCAGAAGCGCAGATGCTAGAAGAGCTTGCAAATGAAGCCTATAAGAAAATCTATTCCGAGCTTGAGAAGAGAGGGAAATAGTTGCTACTTCCACTTCCTTGATGATTCTATAATCTCTTTTGCCTTCTGGTAAAGCTCATCGTAGCTTGCGCTTACTTCAGCAAGTCCTTCTTTTTGTGCTTCTACTCCAACAGCTGCTGCAAGCCTATAATATGCTTCGCTTTCGCTCATCTTAGGTATTATATAGTCGTATGAAAGGCCTTTCTCTTCAGCATACTTTGCAAGCTCTATAGCTCCTGTTATCGCCATCTTGTCTGTTATCTTCTTTGCCTGCACGTCTAGCACGCCCCTGAAAACTCCGGGAAAGATGAGTGAGTTGTTTACCTGGTTCGGCATATCACTCCTGCCAGAGGCGTATATTCTTGCACCAGCTCTGAGCGCTTTCTTCCTCTCTATCTCTGGCTCTGGGTTGGCAAGCGCAAACACTATTGCATCGCTGTTCATGCTCCTAATCCAATCCTCTTTTATGGCTCCTTTGGTCGATGCGCCTATTATTACATCTGCCCCTTTTGCCGCATCTTCTATATTTCTCGCATCCTCACCATTTGTCTCTTGCATAACTTTGTATTTCTCTGGATTTTTTTGCCTAAGCTCATCTTCGTCTGCCCTACCTTTGTAGAGCACTCCTTTTGAATCTACCAGTATTGCTTTCTTTGGGTTTATCCCATATTCCTTCAATAACCTGTATGTTGAGAGGTTTGCAGTGCCTGCACCTATAAATAATACCTTGACCTCGCTAGCATTTTTGTTGACAAGCTTCATCGCATTTATAAATGCAGCAAGGGCGGCTGCTGCTGTGCCTTGATTGTCATCATGCCAGACTGGCATATTGAGCTCTTTTTGTAGTCTGTCTAAGATTTCAAACGACTTTGGCGACTCAATATCTTCAAGATTTATTCCTGAAAAAGAAGGTGCAATGGACTTTACTGCTTCGACAATCGCATTCTTGTCTTTTGTACCTAAAGTTATAGGTATTGCATCAACTCCGCCAAGATACTTGAAGAGGAGCGCCTTGCCCTCCATTACCGGCATAGCAGCATCAGGTCCTATATCTCCAAGACCAAGGACCCTCGTGCCATCTGTAACTATTGCAACACTGTTCCACTTATATGTAAGGAAGCGTTCGTTCTTCTCTTTTATGAGCTTAGATACGACAGCAACTCCTGGGGTGTATAAAAGTGAGAAGTCTTTGTAAGACCTAATCCTTACTTTCGGCTTGATCCCTATCTTGCCTTTATATGTCCTTGCAAGTTCGATTGCCTTTTCATAGTAATCCATATTATCACTTAGAATTCTTAAAACTGGGTTATAATAATTTGCTAGAAAGGTTTTATAAACCTAACTCAAAATTCATTGCACGCTTATGCCTTTATATTTACAGAATGCTTAGCAGAAAGCCCACGATTTCAATCGTGGGATGAATGCG
>JBAMLI010000075.1:0-27495 GCA_039793645.1 archaeon | reverse complement strand
TAATTGACGACGACAAAAAGATATTAGCGCATGTAGACTACCCAAAGAGGCTTACATCTCTAGAATATAAAGGGCATTTTAAGAAAGCGGTTGTAGTACTTTCTCTTCAGAGCTTTAAGGAGACTGCTGAAGCAGTAATTGAATTTGCTAGGAAACACGCAGACACTGTTGAAGTCCAAACGCAGCAGAGCTATTCCGCCAAGATAGGTGTTGGTAAGGATGGAAGAGTCTATGTACCTGACAAGTTAATCGAAGGTGTTCTGCCAAAAGAAGTACCATCAGAGGTTTTAAAGCTTACGCTTATGTATGAGACGATATCAGAAGAACCATTATATGAAATGCCACTTCCTAAGAGCCCAGCGAATAAAATTAGGCACTAGTTGTAGCATTAGATATATGGATTAAACCAAGTCAAGCAAAAGAATACATCTTGGGGATGCACGCCCATAAATTGGCCACATACAGCATTACCACTATCAATATTAAAAATGCAAGCAGACGAATACTGTAGCTTTGGTTTTGCTCCGATTACAAAAGCACCCAAACATAGGCGCACAAGCCATATTTCTTCGCATACTATCTTTTCGATTGCGAGCATTAGTGCAGCAGCGTATCTTCTTTATTTACCCCAATGTCTCTCATAATAAAGGTATAAGAACTTAAGAAGTGTTTTAAGTACCAAAATTATAATGAATTACTGGATTTGGTTTAGAACGAATTTTTTAATCTCTTCCAATTCAGGCATAGCTGAGATTAAGTAGCCGAGCTCTTCGTTCCATTTTTGGAATCTAGCCTCTCTATGCTTTCAGCCACGTTTGCTATGGTGACATCCCCTAATAAAGCGAAGCTAAACAAAAGTTTTAAATAAAGTAATGTCGTTAGTGAAAACATGGAGATAAACAAAAATCATGCTGGATTGATAGGAAAAATTGAGTTGGAGGGCACATCGCCACAGTGTTCTTGTGGTTTATGTGGATATTGTGATTGCGACTGCAGCTCATGCGGTTCTTCAAGCTGCACAGCCTTCTGCGATTAAAGATGAAAAATTATGCCAGCTACAAATACAGCATTAAATCCTTACATCTACTCTTTCTCAACCCGTAAAAACACGTATGTATACTTGCCCTACAAGCAAACGCTGGCAAAATTCGAAAGGCAAGAGTGGGAGAAGATCAAAAATTTTAATGTTTCAGAAGAGATGCGCAAGCAACTAGAGGCGCACAAAATCTATGTGGGTAGCAATTACAAAGAAGAGATGCTAATGTATTACAGGAAAAATTTCATAGAGGAGGTGACGCCAAGCCCGCGCATCATGTATATAATTGCAACCGACGCCTGCAATTTTAACTGCAAGTACTGTTTTATAGAAAATAACTTTAAAAGCGAATCAAGATCTGCTCAAAATGCTGAGTATATAAAGAAGTGGATTGACCGCATTAATGCTCTGGCTAATCCTGGCACTGGGCTGAAGTTCATTTTTTATGGGGGGGAGCCCCTGCTAAATGCTGATTTTGTAATAGAAGCAATAAATTACATCAGGAAAAAAGATAGCGAGAGCAACAGGCATTCGATAATTTCCATAAATACCAACGGCTCAATCTATTCGAAGGAGCTTTCTGAATGCTTCAAGGCAAACGATGTTATTTTGTCTGTTTCTTTAGATGGGCCCAAAGAGCTCAATGACATGTGCAGAGTGACAAAAACAGGCCTTCCAACATTCGAAACTGTTTATGAAAATATTAACAAATATATAAACGACGGGGTGTTTGTTGGATTGTCAATAACGATTACAAAATTCAACCTGCTTTATCTGCCGCAGATAGCAAAATGGGTTGTTGAGACATTCAGCAACAAGATAAGGAGTGTGGGCTTTAACCCGCCGCTCGAATCTGAGGCTGGCAATCCGGCGACCGTTGATGATTTTAAGCTTACCATGTTGCAAATTTACAACGCCTTTAGGATCTTTAGAAAGCATGGCATATATGAAGACAGGATCATGCGAAGGCTGAAATATATAGTCGAAGAAAAGCCCTACCTGAAGGACTGCGCAGGTTGTGGCAATCAGATTGTTGTCGCGGCGGATGGCAAAATAGGCCCATGCCAGGCGTTTATAGGAATAGGGGATTATTTCAAGCATGTTGATCCTGCAAGCTACAGCTTCAAATCGGATCCAGTGATGAATGAGTGGCACAAAATATCCCCAATAAATAAGGGTGCATGCGAGGACTGTCCATTTATTCTGCTATGCGGGAATGGCTGCCCTTACTATGCCAAGCTCAAGACAGGATCTCTTCTTGGCATTGACAAAAGGTATTGCGACATGATGCCAATCATGATAAATGAAGTTCTCAAGGACAATTTTTATGGCAAGGTAAAGGCCCTGTTCCTTGATTATGATGGGGTAATAGTTTACAGAAAGCCGCTCGAAGAGATACTTGCCAAGATAGCCGAAATGCTCAGCGTTCACTACTCCGTAAGTCCGGAAGAGATAATAAAAGAAAAAAAGTATTTTGATGTGCGCGAGTTTTTTATTAGAAATGGCTTGCATCCTGATACATTGAAAAAGGCGCTGGAATACTATGCCTCATTATTCAAAGAAGGCACAAAGCCTGCGCTCGATCTCATCAGGCAGCTCGACTTAATACCGCTCAAAAAATATATATTGACAAACAATGATTCAAGGTACGTTAGGGAAGAGCTGGAGCATTTTGGAATAAGTAATAAATTTAATGGAATATATGGCGGGGAGAAGATAAAGAAGAACACGATAGAGTTTTACGAAAAAGTGCTCGCAGAGACTAGGCTGGAGCCCGAAGAGGTATTATATGTCGGTGATTCTGCTATGGATATTGCCCTACCGTATGTAGAAGGCATGCGCGTGGCATTGTATAACGCTTTGGAAGGACCGGCAGAAATGGCGAACAACTGGCTGGTGGACCTATGCCAGTAGAAAACCTATTATATAAAAACTACAATGCGGTCTATTTAGATGACAAAATAATAAAAAAGAAATTCTTATCTAACATGAGCTTTGAGGCTGAAATAGAATTTTATGACGTATTCTCTCAGTATCTAAACGTCCCGAAAAGGCTGGGCGTCGACAGGAAAGAGCATGTCATCTACTATACCTTTATCGAGGGCGAGACGCTTGATAAAAAAGAGGTGCTAGACTCATTGTCTGCTAAAGAGATCTTTGCACTAAGGGAAAGAATTCCGAGGCTAAACGGTGCAATGAAAGAAAACGCTCTAACCCCTATTTTTGGTAGTTTAAATTTTACTCCTGAACTCGTGCACGGCGACTTCAGGCTGGAAAATATTATCATCTCGAAATCAGGAGAATTTTATGTGATAGACTTCGAGGCTGGAAATTATTTCTTCAGGGAATTCGACGATGCATACATGTTTATCTCGCTTTTGAGGACAGACAAAGAGAAGGCAAATGATTACATGGAGCTCTTGCAAACGGTGGACAGGCTAAACAGGAGATTTTTTGCCGCAACGATTTATTTTGTAAACGGCGTGCTCATAAACCAGAATATCTCTCCTAAAACAAAAAAGGAGTTTATAAAAATGGAGGCCGGTTTTGTAGAAGCTTACAGGAGAGTCTGACGGTGGCCAAGCTGATTAGATAAATTTGCTTCAAGAGGTTTAATTATAGGCAATAAAAACCAAACAAAGATTATTATAATTAATCCCTTCATATAAACTTGAATTCTAATTGGTGAGCTGATGAAAATAAATGAGCTAAAAGCAGGCGCAACCAACGTCACTATAGAAGCTACAGTTGCAGAAAAACAGGAGCCTAGAGAAGTAGTGACAAAATATGGAAAAAGGCTCAATGTTGCTAATGTAACATTAAAAGATGAAACAGGCAGCATATTGCTTTCTGTTTGGGGAAAGGATATAGATACAATAGAAGTGGGAGATAAAATAAGAATAACAAATGGCTATGTGAGCGAATTCAGGGGCACCCCACAACTCTCTGCAGGCAAGTGGGGAAAGATAGAAGTAATAGAAAAAGGCTCTGGAAAGGAAGAAGAGCTAAAGACAAGCGAGAAGCTTGAAAGAGAAGAAGAGGATTTTGACAACTATGACGAAAGCGAAGAAGATGCAAGTTAAAACTAGAAATTGAGATTTAACCTGCTTCCCACTTTGGGAGCGTATGCTTCGAATCCCTCCATCTTAAGGGTCTCAGCGAAGAGTTTTGTATTCTCGCTATCTCCATGCACGCATATTACAACTTCTGGGTTGCTCCTCCTTACATATTCGTATAAGTCTACCTTTCCAGCATGAGCTGAAAAATCAAAAAACTCATATGGGGTCTCGACTTTGAACTTTCTTCCATTTATTTTTATAGGCCTGCCTTCCATGAGCCTCCTTCCGTTTGTGCCCTCCACTTGATAGCCTGTTAGGAATATCTTTGAATTTTTGTTTAGCTTTGTTATGTAATCAAGCGCTGGCCCTCCGTTGAGCATGCCAGCTGTCGTAACTATTATGCTGGGCCTTTCCAATGGTTCAGACCTGCCTGTATGCATGCCTATCCAATGGACATTTTTAAGCGCCCCAAGAAGTATGTCCTTGTTCCTTGTAAACTCAGGGTAATTTATCACAATCTCCGAGGCGGCCTTTGCCATTCCGTCTATGTATGTATAGTCGATGAGTTTGTTCATATAAAGTATTGCAAGGATTTCCTGCGCCCTCCCCACTGCAAAGCTCGGCACCAAAGCCGTGCCGTTGTTGTCAAGCACCTCCTTTATTTCATTTATGAATTTTTTAATCAGCTCGCTCCTGTCTGGATGGTCTTTGTTTGCATAGGTAGATTCGATTATCAGTATGTCGCTTTCCACAATGTCTGCACTTCCTTGGAGGATCTGAGGCTCTATCTTGAAGTCTCCAGTGTAAACAAGCCTTTTGCCTGTTTGCAATTTTTCTATTAAGGTTATGGCGCTGCCAGATATATGGCCTGCATCATAAAGCGTTATGTAATAGCCGTTGTTTTCTGTAGGAATACCATACTCATATTTTATGCTTTTGCTTATGAATGTGTTGAGCTGCTTCTTGAAGTAGCTTTGCTTCATATGTTGCCTCCTGCTGATCTTCATTGAGTCTTTTATGAGAAGCTCGCTGAGCTCAATGGTAGGTCTTGTTGCTATTGTTGTAGGATAGTTACCATAAAAGAGCGCAGGGAAGAAGCCGCTGTGATCAAGGTGCGCGTGGCTAAGAATTGCTATGTCTACGTTCCCTGCCTGCATCGGATACTCCGTCTTATCATCTATTTTTATGCCATAGTCCAAGAGTATCCTCTTGTTGTCCTTCAGCAATATGGCTGACCTTCCCACCTCGCTTGCTCCGCCAAGAAACTGGATTTCCAAGACAACACACTCTGCTAGTTTCGTTATTATTTGCAATATTGTGCAATTGAAGATTATTATATGTATAGTTTTATAGATTTTAAGATTTATATAAGCATGATTTTTATGGCTAACGATGAAGTAAACTTTATGGATCTTGCATGCATATTGAAGATAACCCCAGACACTGTTCTAGAGAAATTTGGGAGCCAAATAAATGCTAGTTTCTTTGATGCATCGAATATTGCTGGCACTTTGAAGCAGAAAGGGCTTATTGACTTCACCGCCAACTATCCAGGGCCAAATGGAATGGTATTAACCGAAGCAGGCAAAAACCTTATAAATGAGGCAAATGTAAAGAGCGCAGAGCCTGTCGATGACTTGGACAAAAGCATATTGGCACAGCTCTCAGGAGGGAAGAGGAACCCAAGCGAGCTTGGCGCGAGTCTGAACCTGAGGCCCAAAGATCTTGCACTTAGATTATACAAACTGAGCAAGCAAGAGTATATTGCGTATGAACTGAAAAATGGAAATGTAGAGGTTATGCTTACTGAGAAAGGCTTTCTCACTATACCTCAGCAGAAAGTAGCACAGGCAGCTCCACAAGCTGGCGCAAGCCAGCAGGGTGCGCAAGGAGAGGTGCCAAAAGACCATGGCTTGGAGAGCAAACAACCAGAGAAGAAAAATAACCCAAACAAAGTCCTAGTGCTTGCCTTGCTAGTAATACTTATCCTCATATTGGTGTTCGCACTTTACTCCAAGCATATAATATGATTTTATGTTGCTAGAATACATGCAAGCAAAGAAGCTCTTGGAGAGATATGGCATAAATAGCATAGAAAGCACATATATCGAAGATTTGGAAGGGCTGGAGAGATTTATAGAAAAGGTGGGGGGCAAAGTGGCCCTCAAAGCCATATCAGAAAAAGCCTTGCACAAATCTAAAGCTGGGCTTGTGGAGCTGAATGTCAATAAAGAGAATGCTCGCGAAAGGTATACAGGGCTTTTGAAAAGGGCAAAGCAGTATGCGCCTTTCAAGATACTTGCGCAAAAGATGGCAGAGCCAGGGATTGAGGTAATAATAGGTGGGAGAGAGGACCAGCAATTTGGCAAGCTAATCTTGATTGGGCTCGGAGGGGTTTTTGTAGAAGCCTTCAAGGACTTTTCGCTGCGCGTGTGCCCAATAAAGGAGTATGATGCCCTGCAGATGATAAATGAGCTCAAATCAAAAAACGTCATAACCTACAATGGAAAGGCAGAACGCACAATTGTTAGCCTCCTGCTGAAAGTCTCCAAGATGCTTGAAGAGAACGAGATAAAAGAGCTTGACCTCAATCCAGTAATAATAAGGGAAAAAGGGTACGATGCTGTGGATCTGAGGATTATAAAATAGGTAATTGAATGAGGGTAGACCTTAGGCCTATGATGAATCCAAAAAGCGTGGCTGTAATAGGCGCTTCTAGGGACCCAAACAAGGTAGGCCATGTTATCCTCCAAAATTACGTTGACGCTGGGTTCAAAGGCAAGCTTTACCCTGTAAACAAAAACATCACGCCAGGAGAGAAGATAATTGGGCTCACTGCATACAGGAGCGTGGTTGAGATCAAAAAGCCGATAGACCTTGCCGTAATAGCTGTGCCAGCGCCTGTTGTGCCAGAGGTATTGGAAGAATGCGGCAAAGCAAAGGTAAAGACTGCTGTTGTGATAAGCGGAGGATTTGCAGAAGTAGGAAACGTTGATCTGCAAGAGAAGATTGTAGAGATAGCGAAAAAATACAATATAGCGATGCTAGGCCCGAATTGCCTTGGCATAATGGATCCATCTTCAAGGGTGGACACGCTATTCTTGCCTACATACAAGCTAAGCAGGCCGCGCGTAGGAGAAGTAAGCTTTATCTCGCAGAGTGGCGCTGTTGGAAGCACTATACTTGATCTTATAGCAAAGGAAGGCTTTGGGCTTGCAAAATTCATCTCATATGGCAATGCGGCTTATGTTGATGAAGTAGACCTGCTTGAGTACCTTATGCATGACAAGCAGACAAAAGTAATTGTCATGTATATTGAAGGCGTTAAAAGAGGGAAAGAGTTCATAGAGATGGCTAAGAAGGTAAGCAAGGTCAAGCCGATAGTTGTAATAAAAGGCGGGATCACTGAAGAGGGAGCGCGGGCTGCGCATTCCCATACTGCTGCGCTTGCAGGCAACAACGAGGCGTACGAAGCTGTATTCAAGCAATTTGGCTTTATAAGGGCAAATGACCTGAGCGATCTCCTGTATTTTGCAAAGATATTTTCTTCTGAAGAGCTGCCCAAAGGAGATAGGGTAGCAATAATTACAAATGGCGGAGGCACTGGAGTGCTCACTGCGGATGCGGTTTATTTGAAGGGCCTCAAGCTAGCTGAATTTAGTGAAGAAACAAAAAAAGATCTAAGGAAGGTTATGCCTGACATTGTGAACATAAGAAACCCACTTGACCTTGCAGGGGATGCTGATGAAAAAAGGTATAGCGATGCGCTCTCGATAGTCTCAAAGGACCCAAATGTAGACATGCTGATTGTAATAGCCCTTTTCCAGACTCCTGGCGCAGACTCAACAGTTGCTGCAAAGCTTATCTACTTCAAAAAGAATATCGACAAACCTATGGTTGTAATAACAACAGGCGCAGACTACACGCAAATACACAAGCTTATGATGGAAAGCTCCGGATTGCCTGTATATGATTCGCCTATGGCTGCAGCCTCGGCACTCGCAGAGCTTTACAAGTACTGGAAATACAAAAACAACATAGTCTAATTCTCCTTGAACAGCGAAGACAAGGCTTTGCTTATGACCTTCTCCTTGTTTTTATCAGAGCTCAGCAAGTCAAAAAGCTCTACCGGGCTTAGCTTGAGGTTGTAGCCTTTTGCTCCAAGCTCCTGCAAAAATATGCTCATCCCAAATTCTTTTATAGATACGTTCTCTATCTCTCTGCTCCTCAGCGCTTCTATCTCACCTTCTACTTCTTCATCTTCTATGTCCTTGCTTACCTCCACTATGGCCTTTCCTTCAAACTTCTTTGCTAGGACTAGAAGCCCAAAGTCGCTTTGCTGAAAGCCCCTGCCTGCTTTGCCAACAAGCGTCAATTTTATTATTGGCTTTTCTTCCTTAGCCACTATAAAATTTATCTTATTCTCCGCTTCTTCCAAGGCTTCTGAAGGGGCTTTTCCTGTTATATCTACCTTTATAACAAAGAATTTTCTTGAATTTATCTCGACGAACTCGTACTTTTTTGTTTTTGTATCAAACAAGAAAAAGCCTTTTCTTGCAACCTCTTCTTCTTTTAATTGTGTAAGAACGGTGCTGCCAGGTATAAGGAAGGGCTTTGCATGAACACTCCTCTCCACCCTGGAATGTATATGCCCATCTATGTAAAGATCAAACCCTGGAGGAAGCTCATCCAAGTATATGAAGTTCTTGTCAAAAGGCATAAGGTCATATATAGACTGGTGGAAAACAAAAACATTAAAAAGTGAATCTACTGGCTTTGGATTCTTTTCTTTGAGGAAGTCTCTAAACCTTTCCTCAGAAATGCCGCCAATCCCGTATACAGCAACCTTTTCCCCGTCTTTCTCTACTACTGCCCTAGATTCACTTACATTGACAAGAAGCCCGGCAAGGTTCAAAAGCTCTACTGCGTTTTCAGCATTTTCAGACCTACGCTCATGAGTGCCAGGTATGGCTAATATGGGCAGGCTTGTATAGATTTTTCTAGGGCCTTCATAGCTTGCAATTTTTGCTTCCCATTTTTTGCCAGCGAGATCCCTGAAGAGGGTCATTGCTTGGGCTAGCACCTCTGGCTTCGGCGACCTGCTATCAAACAAATCGCCAGGCAGTATAAGCATGTCTGCAAGCGAGCTTGCTTTTTCTAGCGCTTCCTTCGCTTGGATATACGCATCTTCATAGAAGCGCTCATAGCCAAGATGAAAATCTGAAATTATTCCTATCTTCATGCTACCATACAATTTTTGAAGTTAAAAAATAAATATTGTAGGTTATTGCTTAAGGGCATTTCTAATTTCAGCAACAGCCTCGCTCACTGCTTCGTTTATACCCTCTTTTTTGGGCCCGTATGCGCCTGCAGCACATGGGTGCCCGCCCCCGTTTCCATCTAGCAATTTTGAGATATGCTGCATAATGCGCCCAAGGTGGATTGAATGCTTTTTATCAAGAGGCGGCCTTAGCCTTGCTGAGATTGACGCTTCCTTTTCGGAGACCATCCAGAAAAGAGAGGCGTCAGCGCCTATCTTTATCGCCATATCGGCAGCTATATTTGCATGATGTTCTGCCCTTCCATATATTAAGATATAATCCCCAACCAACTCTACTTTTGAGTTGTAGAGGTCGGTTATTGTGGAGTACCTGTTGTTCAATGGTATCGATTTATGAAAATATTCCATTATCTCTGCATAGCTAATATTTGCAATGCCCAAAAGCTCCCCTATTTGGGCAAAAGTATGAGCTGTCGCGTTTCTAAATTCGGCTGAATCCGATATTATGCCGTTAAGCAAAAGTATGGCCATGCTGCTGTCAACTTTCATGCCGAGCCTTAAGATGAGGTCGTATATTATGCTCGCTGTTGAATTATATGATTCATCTGAAAAGAGGAAGAAATTATTAGGCAGTGTGCCATTTGTTGGAAGGTGGTGGTCTATAAACAAAACACTTCCTCTAAATGAACGAAGTTCTTCGCCAAAAGCGCCCAATGATTCTAGGTTGTTTGCATCAAATACAACGACAGCTTCTATTCCTTCAAGCGATGCAACTTCAATCCTTTCGTTGTAGCCTACTTCTCTGAGCATCTGCCTGGCGTTGTTTGTTATAAAGTCAGGTGTGCCAATCCTCACGTTTTGGAAGCAGTTTGAAAAGGCTACCGCAGAGCTAACAGCATCTCTATCTCCAATCGAATGAAATGTAAACAAAAACTTCTTGCTAGAGTTTGATTTGAAAAAGGCTAAAAGTTCATTGAAGTCCAAAATCCTCAAGCCAACACCTAACGAATTCCAGAGATCTTTTCTCTTATCGAGCTTTCCCTTGCTTTAAGGGCAGAGAGCTGCTTGTTGAGCGCTTGTATCTTAAGGTTCAAATCTTCGCTCTTCTCTTTAAGATTGTCTAGCGCTTTTTCCTTATCGGTCTCGACTATTACTCCGCCTATTGTTATGTATACCTTTCCTGTTGCTTTCTCCACCTCGCCTCGCGCAAGATCGGCCTCGCTTTTTTGGAGCTGCAGCTCTTGAAGCTGAAGGGAGTAGAGCCTGATTTGCTCTTCAAGCAACTGATACTCTTTTATCAGCTTTTCTATCTCGCTTTCTTGACTTCCTTGTTTTCCATTTTCATTTTTATTATCCATTCAACCACTTATCTCCTTTTCAAATTCTTCTTTACTCAATTCTTCAATATGCACATTTCCATTTTTTTCAGGCTTAATTAAATTCTGAAGCAAATTCTCTACTCCAAACTTCATCAATCTCGCTTGATACCTTGAAAGGAAGACTTTTCTGCCCTTCTTGTCCCTCAGTATTGCAGCGCCACTGTCATCTATAGTGACATAAAGCACCTCCTTATCATCATAAATCTTAAAGTATTTTACCATCTTTATCACTGCACTCTAGCTCATACTTTACCTCCTTCCTATCTGCAACAGCTCCGTCGCCATCGTAGACAAGGGCTGTGATCCTGAGGGTGAATGTATTTGGGAATATGTCGTTGTTTGAAAAAACCTTGAACCTTTTTTCTTTTGAGAGTCCTTCAGAAAGTATCCCGACATTTATCTTGCCCATCTTAAGGTGCCTGTCAGGCGCAAGCGAAAGAGGCGGCTCTACTTCTACTAATGCCTCTATCCAATAATGCTCTTTGCCTGGCGACATTGAGAATCTTGCTGTAAAGTCAACTTCATTCCTTCTGAAAGGCCTGAGCCTATCTGGAGTGCTCTCAATATTTATATCCAATGCTGGCATGATTTTGTTTTGAATCTTTAAACATTAAAAACTTACTCAAAAATGGTTTTATTCCTTTAACTTCATGAGCTTTTGGGCATTGTTGAGCATGTCATGGTCATTGTTGAAGAAAATATACGCCCTGCGCGGCTTCTTTTCCTCGACTAAGTGAAGGATCTCTTTCAGCTCTTTCTCCGAATAATTGTAGCTATACCAGCTTTTTCTTCCATGGAGCCTAAGGTATACATCTTCTGATGTTTTCTCTACAGCCCTTGCAAAAGGGGCATCTATGCTTACAAAAGTCACCCCAAGCCTTTCGAGCTCGCTATATACCTTGGCGTTGAGCCACTCATCTGACCTTGGCTCAAGGGCAAACTTCTCTTTTATGTCAAACTCATCGAGCAAAGCTTCGACATTTTCAAGTATTTTTGGCGTAAGCGAAGGAGGAAGCTGGAAGAGGTAGTATGCTATATTTTCTTCCAATGGTTTGAATAGATTGAGGAACTTTTCCAAGATGGGATAGCTGCTTTTGCTGAGTTTGTATTGGTGCGTTACAAGCCTGTTTACCTTTATGCACCATGAGAGCGGCTTTCCAACCTCGCTCCAGTGCTTTACCTGGTTTGGATAAGGGAACCTGTAGAAGCTTGCATTGAGCTCCACTGCGTTCAGCTTTGAATTTTCAACGTACCAGTCTAGGGTTCCACCTTTGTTCCAGCTATAAAGCCAGCCGGAAGTCCCTACATATAATTTCATCACTTAGGAATAGAGTTAACTAATTTAAATTTGTATCTAAATAATTATAAACATCAATCTGGTGTTTTTATGCTGAATGAGGCTGAGCTAATAGAGAATGAGATTACTATCCGCGATATGAGGCTTACAAAGGAAGTGCTCGAAACTAGAAGGTCAATAGCAAGGTGGCTTGCCCTTTCCCTTGGCATAATTAATCCTGGTGAATCTAGGCTCAGCGCAGTGGCTGTGCTTGATGCGTTGCTTTATTTCCAGTTCATCAAAAAAATCGACCCGGATGTTGGCGATCTTACAAGGTATATAAGCACAAACTGGCAGAGCATAAATGAAAAGACATTAAGGTATCACCTACTTAGGCTGAAGAAAATGGGAATCATCGAAAACAGCCAGGCAAAGTTCTATTTCAAGACGCCAAGCACAGGGGAAAAATATGATGTTGAATTGTGGGCAAACAGCCTCTTCAAGGAAGAGTATAATAATGTTATCTCCAAAGTAAAAGAGGCTGTAAATGAGCTTAAGAACAAGCCTACTCAAAGCGAGTGAGCCAGATGGACAAGATTGACTATTTGATAGCTGCATTCTTTGTGGCAGTTGTATTGGTAGCACTTTACATAAGGTTTTCGTACCAACCTCCAGTAAACATAGCAGTAGCTATTTCAAACTACAACGCTACTGTTTTTCCTTTTGAAAAAGTTTCAATACCTATCAGCGTGAAGAATTTGGGAAGCAGCGATATAAAGGGGATGGGATTTGAAGTGCTAGTAAATGGAAACATGAGCAGGCTGTATAGCCTGACAATACCGAGCGGTAAGGAAGCTACGCTTTATTTCAATTTTACCCCAGATAGCTATGGAAGCTTCAACATAACAGCCATAGCAGATCCTGCAAAACTATACTCGATAGTAGACAGAAGCAAAACATCATCAAGCATTATGTTAAAGGTGGCGCCTCCCGAGGCACTCCGCGCGTATGCCCCTATAAACCCAAACGGAATTGTGCAACTGAAGGAAGCAAACCTCACCGCTACAGGGGCGCTTGCAGCACTCTACCTATATTCAAACTACTCGCTCCAAGGATTCAGACTCTTTGATTTGAATCTTCCTTATACTCTTTTCTCTTCGTTGATAGGCCTTACCTACAACTACATAAACCAGATAGGGGTCGCTTATGCGAACTATACAAATGGTTCATCAATCTATTCGATGTGGCTGAGGGGCTACATCAATAAGGGTGCAATCGAGAGTGCGCTAAGCGCTGTAAATGCAAATTATACTACTATCCCAAAAAACGGCGAGAATGTAATTTTTGCAAAAATAAGCAACAACACAACCTTGTGCAGCTGGTACGCAAACGGTTGGATCAAAAATATAGTATTTAAGAGCAGCTCGGGCAATGGCTCCTGCCTTGACCTGGTTGGCTTGAACTACAGCAATCCGCTTCCGGCAAGCCTGCCTACCAATTTGGAGAACTTCTCTCCTAGCAACACCGTTGCTTTAGGGGATATTGAGTCATATTACTTCCCAACAAACTCTCCCTCCGTTGCAAAGATCATCTCATATTCTAATGCATTTGTAATACCTTATATAAGCACAAACCTTGGCAGCATCATCTGCTATGGCATAGTAAGCAATGTTACAAACCAGAGCTATTGCAGTACCTATCTCTTCCAAACATCACACAAGATAGGCGCCCTAGGGCTTGTAAGGACAACCACATACATACCGCCTTACAACTTCTCTGTCTTCTCCCTTGTGAACCAAAGCGCGATACTTGCCACTGTACCCATAAATATAGGGCTCATTCAAGAGCTTGGGGCAAAAGGATCTTCGCTTTCATTTATTTCAGGATTTACAAATACATGCAGACTGGCAAACTTTAGCTGCATCAATCCTAAATTTTCAAATGGCCAGCTAATCCTTACTCTGAAGAATGTCATGAACTCAAGCGTAAGGATAAGTGGCATAAGCTGCTATGTAGGAAGCGGGAAGGTTACGCCTGCAAATGTCACGCTAAACCCTAATGCCGAAGCAAGCCTGGCAGCGACGTGCTATGAAAATGGCAATGTAATTTCTGGAATTCCTTTTGGGCTTAGGGTTGCATTGAATGTAAGTTATTCTATAAATAACCAAAGCAAAACCTCGCTAGGAAGCGCTGTTATTAACTTCTTTGGTCAGTGATGCTTTTGCCTATGGATGAAAACTCTGTCTATCTCTATTTTCTCTCCAAATTCCAAGGGTTTACCGAAATACAAAAACTTGCAATTCCTGCAGTAGAAAAAGGAGAGAACTGCCTGATAACTGCACCAACAGGCACAGGCAAAACAGAAGCCGCTGTGCTCCCAATCCTTGAGAATATGAGGAAAATGAAGGGAGATGGGATAGAAACAATTTATATAACGCCTCTTAGATCTTTGAATAGAGATCTCGTAAAGAGGCTTGAAGAGATATGCAAAAGATTTGAGATAAGCATTGGTATAAGGCATGGCGACACTACCCAAAAAGAGAGGAGCTTGCAGGTGAAAAATCCTCCAAGGTTTCTAATAACTACTCCAGAAACCCTCCAGAATATACTTATCACCAAATCTTTCAGGAAATCGCTGAAGAATGTAAGATATGTCATAGTTGACGAACTGCATGAACTTTACCACACAAAAAGAGGCGCCCAACTCTCAATTGCCCTTGAGAGGCTTGTAGAAATAGCGGGTGAATTTCAAAGGATAGGCATCAGCGCAACTGTCGGCGATCTCGAAGAGGCTTCCTCCTTCTTATTTGGAAAGAGACCGTATAATATATTGGAAAGCAAAGCAAAGAAAGAGGTAGCCATAGAGGTCGAAATGCCAAAGGCACCTTTGCTCAACTTCAAAGAATTGAAGGAGAAGTTTTCCCTAGACAAAGAGTCTATAGCAAGGATAGAAAGGATTATCTCGCTCATTAAAGAGTATAAAAAGAGCATACTCTTTGTCAACACAAGGCAGGTAGCAGAATCGCTTGGAAGCAAGATAATATACCTCTCAAAGATGTATAATTTCGGGGAAGTTGCAATACACCATAGCTCCTTGGACAAGGAGGAGCGGATTAGGGTTGAGGAATCTTTCAAAAAGGGCCTGATAAAGAGCATTATAGCGACAAGCTCGCTCGAGCTGGGAATCGATATAGGGGATGTTGAGCTTGTAATGCAATACGGATCGCCTAAGCAGGCAACAAGGCTTTTGCAAAGGGTAGGCAGGAGCGGCCATGGGGTAGAAGGGCGCGCAGAGGGAAAGGTGATAGTAGGGAGCATTATTGACGCGCTCGAGTCAGGCACAATATCCAGGCTTGCGCTTGAAAAAAAGCTTGAGAAAAACAAGGTGGAGGATGCGCCTGCTGATGTATTGGCAAACCAAATTGCTGCGATAAGCCTTGAATACAATGAGATAGAGGAAGAAAGGCTCTACAACATCATAACCAGGGCTAGGCCATTTAGCAACATGAAAAAAGAGGTTTTTGATAGAACTTTGAAGATGCTTGATGAGCACAGGATAATAAGGCGCAGGCCTGGCATGGTCCTTAGGGGCTCTAAGACCTTGAAGTACTTTATAGAGAACATTAGTGTAATACCTGACGTTTCAAAATTTGTGGTCAAAAATGTGGTGACAAACAAGATAATCTCTGCACTTGACGAGCGATTTGTGGCCAATTATGTTGATGAGGGCTCAGATTTCATAGCCAAGGGGCTGCCCTGGCATGTGGTAAGCATCGACAAAGGCGTTATATATGTTGAGCCTTCAACAAGCCTTGAGGCTGCGATACCAGACTGGGAAGGTGAAGACATTCCAGTCTCGCCAGAGGTAGCAAAGGGCGTTGAAAGGCTTCTAGAGAGCGAAGAAAGAGAAAACAACATGCTAATGCTCGCAAGCATCTTTTCGAAAGAGCTAGGGCTTGAAGCGAAGCACTTCTTTGAAGAACAGAGAAAATACTTCAAAATAAGGAGCAATTCCATACCTGTAGAGCTTTTTGAGGATTATATAATTATATACACATTCCTTGGAAGGCTGGCAAATGAATTCCTCGGCAAGATTGTAGGGAGCATCTTTACCGCTGATGCTGGAAATGTAAGCGTAAGGGTTACCCCATATGCGATAATCTTAGATGCGAGCCTTTCAAGAAGGAAGCCCAATGCCAAAAGGGATCTGGAGATATTAAGGGAATACAACATAGAGGATTTCATAGAAAAAAGCGAGATCATTACAAAGTCCGAGCTTTTTAGATACAAGTTTGTACAGGTTGCAAAGCTGTTTGGTATAATTGAAAAAGGAGCTACAGTGACGAGGAATGTAGCTGACAGGCTCATTCATTTTTATAAAGGAAGCGTCTTATACGAAGAGGTTGTCAGGGATCTGTATAAGAACTACTATGATGCTGCGCGTGTAGAAGAATTTTTGAAAAGGCTAAGGAAAGGGGAGCTTAATTTTGAGTTTTATTCATTTGGCGAGCTAAGCCCACTTTCCAATGAGGTGCTGAAATCTTCGTACTACTACAAGGAGCTTTTGCTTCCCGTCTCGCCAGGGGGCAGGGAGCTGCAGGAGTTCATAGAAGGAATGGAAGGCAAAAAGATAGATCTTCTTTGCACCTTCTGTGGGTTCAGATTCTCGAAAAACCTAGGCGAGGTGGAGGAAGGAGAAAAGATTGTATGCCCTGCATGTGGAAGCAGCATGATTTCGATATACAAGAATGAATTTTTGACGCCAATAGAAAAAGCAAAGAAGGGGGAGAAGCTTTCAGAGAAGGAAAGGCTCTATTACAAGGAGAGTTTGGTGAGCGCCGACCTTATTAGCGAATATGGCAAAAGGGCATTGGTAGCACTTTCTACATATGGTATTGGCGTAAAGACTGCAGCCAGAATACTTAAAATGCTAAGGAAAGACTACAAGCACTTCCTTATTGATTTGATAGAAGCCCAAAAGAACTACATAAAATACAAAAAATTCTGGAAAGAAGAGTGATTATTGCTGAAGCACAAGCGCGTCTACAACCTTTGCCCCTTCGTCAAGCTTCATGAGCCTAACGCCGCTTGCGTTTCTGCCGGTTATCCTTATGCTTGCTGCATCGAATGATATCGCAATGCCTTTTGAGTTGATGAGAAGAACCTCCGCTTCACCGCTCAAGAAGATCGATTTTGCAACAGGGCCTGTTTTCTCTGTAACTTTTATGTTAATCACGCCCATGCCGCCTCTCCTCTGAAGTCTATATTTGCTTACTTCTGTAAGCTTTCCATAGCCATTCTCTGTGACAGTAAGTATATATCCTATGTCGCCAGCCGCAATTACATTTTTCGCTTCATCGCCGTTTGAGAGCCTCATGCCCCTTACTCCAAATGCGCCCCTGCCTATCTGCCTCAGCTGGGACTCTTCAAATTTTATAGACTTTCCAAGCCTGCTCATTATAAAGAGGTATTTCTCGCTTGCATATGAAATTGCATCTACTACTGCATCGCCCTCCCTGAGCCTTATTGCCAACACTCCTGTAGACCTTGGCCTTGCAAACAGCTTGGCGCTCATTTTCTTCACGAGCCCTTTTCTTGTCAAAAGCACTATATTTGCATTTTCGATGCTTTTCAGAGGAAACAGCATTATTATCTTCTCATTCTGCAGGTTAAGCATATTTACTATATTCTTTCCTTCTGAATACCTGTTCCCTTCCGGTATTTTGTAAGCTTTGAGCCAATACGCCCTTCCTTTGTCTGAAATGCAGAGTAGGTAGTCTTTTGTGTTGCATGTAAGTATCTGTTTTGTGTAGTCTCCTTCTTTTAGGTTTATTGCTATTATGCCTTTGCCACCCCTCGCCTGCTCTTTGTAGTAGCTAAGCCCAAGCCTTTTGATATATCCAAGGTTAGTATAAATTATAGTCACCCTTTCATTGCTTATGAAGTCTTCCTCCTTCAGCTCAAGCTCTTCGCCTTCTACTTCAATTATCTCTGTCCTCCTAGGCCTGCCATACTTTTCTTTCAGCTCCTTTGTCTCTTCTATTATTATGTTGTCTACTTTTTTCGGGTCTGCAAGCACTTCATTGTAGTATTTGATCTTCTCAAGCAGGTTTGACCTTTCTTTGCTTATAGAATCATACTCAAGGCTTGTAAGCCTTGCAAGCTTCATCTCCAATATTGCATTTGCCTGCTTTTCACTTAGCGAAAAGGAAGACATAAGGCCTGCTTTTGCTTCTGCGACTGAGCTGCTACCCCTTATCAGCTTGACCACATCATCGATCTTTGAGATTGCAATTATAAGGCCATCTAGTATATGGACCCTTTCGCTTGCTTTGTTGAGCTCGTATGTCGTTCTTTTTCTGATTATTTCCCTCCTATAGTTTATGAATGTCTCAATAAGCTGTAGCAGGTTGAAGTTCCTTAGGCTTTTTCCCACAACTGCGAGATTTATTATAGGCAAGGTCACTTCAAGCTGAGTGTGTTTGTAAAGCGAATTGAGCACGCTTTCCCCATTCTCGCCGTTCTTCAGCTCTATGACTATGTGAACGCCGTCTTTTCCGCTCTCGTCCCTTACGTCAGAGATGCCTGTTATCTTCTTCTCCCTCACAAGCTCAACTATGTTTTTGACAAGCTCAGCTTTGTTGACATTGTAAGGGATTTCCTCTATGACTATCTTCTTGCTTTTCTCATCGATTTTTGCTTTTGCCTTTATGGTTATCTGCCCCCTGCCATACCTATAGCCATTATATGCATTTGCTGACATTACTGCTATGCCGCCTGTTGGAAAGTCTGGGCCTTTTATTATCTTCAGCAGGTCATCTACTGTTACTTCTTGATGCTCAAGAACATACACTATGGCATCGCACACCTCCACTAGATTGTGAGGAAGTATGCTTGTTGCCACTCCGACAGCTATGCCTGAGGCGCCATTTACAAGCAAATTAGGCACCTTTGAAGGCAAAGTAAGCGGCTCCTTTTCTGTATTGTCAAAATTTGGAGCAAATTCAACAGTATCCTTGTCCAAATCGGCAAGCATCTCTTCAGCCAAGCTGGTGAGCCTTACCTCAGTATACCTCATGGCGGCTGGGGGATCGCCATCTATGGACCCAAAGTTTCCTTGCCCCTCAACAAGCACATGGTTCATTGTAAAGTCTTGGGCAAGCCTGACAAGCGTATCATAAACCGCAATATCCCCATGGGGATGGTATTTGCCTATCACTTCTCCAACCACCCTTGCGCTCTTCTTTGTAGGTTGGTTGTGCAAATTGTTTATGTTGTACATTGCATAAAGTATCCTTCTCTGCGCTGGCTTTAGGCCGTCTCTAGCATCTGGTATGGCCCTGCCTATGATTACGCTCATTGCATAGTCCAAGTAGCTTTTTTGGAGCTCTTCTTCAAGTTGAGTTTGGTTTATCTTTTCCATAGCCACACCTATATGTCCAGCAGAGCCACTTCTGTAGAATGTTCTTCAAGGAACTTCCTCCTCTCGCTTACATTCAGGCCCATAAGAACAGAGAAGAGCCTGTCAGCCCTTTCTGCATCTGCTATATAAACCTTCTTCAAAATCCTCTTTTCCGGATTCATTGTTGTCTCCCACAACTGCTCAGGATTCATTTCGCCAAGGCCTTTGTACCTTTGAACCCCGACATCTTTTCCAAGCGCCTTCATCTTCTCTTCAAGCTCGGCATCGCTATAACAATAGTATACCTCCTTGCCCTTGGAGACTTTGTATAGAGGAGGCTGGGCTATATAGACATACCCAAGCTCTATAATCTTTCTTAAGTACCTATAGAAGAAAGTAAGAAGCAATGTCCTGATGTGGCTTCCATCAACGTCAGCATCTGTCATTATGATTATTTTCTTGTATCTTATGTTTTCTACATTAAATGTTTCTTTTATCCCTGTGCCAAGTGCTGCAACAATCGTCCTAAGCTCGGCATTCTCAAAGATTTTTTCATCTGTTGCTTTTTCTACGTTAAGTATCTTTCCCCTGAGAGGGAGTATGGCCTGGGTCATCTTGTCTCTGCCTTGCTTGCTCGAGCCGCCTGCGCTTTCTCCCTCTACTATGAACAGTTCAATCTTGTTTGGGTCAGCTTCTATGCAGTCTGCAAGCTTCCCTGGAAGCACCACATTGTCAAAAATGCTCTTTTTCCTGACAAGCTCCCTCGCCTTCCTTGCGCTCTCCCTTGCGACAGCAGCGTTGATTGCTTTTTCTGCTATCGCCCTTGCATCAATAGGATGCTCTTCAAGGTACTGAGAGAATAGCTGATAGAAAGTTGTTTCAGCAAGGCTCTTTATCTTTGTATTTCCAAGCTTCTCCTTTGTTTGCCCTTCGAATTCCGGATTTGGTATAAGCACGCTCACTATTGCGGTAAGGCCTTCCCTTACATCATCCCCGTTTATCTTCACATCTTTCCTGCCATTGAGCATCTTGTTCTTTTCTATGTAGTTTGTTATGGCCCTTGTAAGCGCAGCGCGGAAACCCATGACATGCGTGCCCCCTTCCTCAGTCCTTATGTTGTTGACAAACGACTCAAGCTTTTCGTCATAGCCACTATTGTATTGGACCCCAAACTCAAAGACGCTGCGGTCAACATCCTTCTTCAAATAAATTGGGCTTGTGATTGTTGTCATGCCTTTGTTTAGCTCTGCAAGGAAATCTACTAAGCCTTTCTCGGAATGATACAGCGATTCTTCATGAACTCCAAACCTGTCGTCAACAAAATACAATTTGATTCCAGGGTTAAGGAAAGATGTGTATTTCAACCTCTCCTTTAGCGCCATAGAATCAAATCTTGGAGATGGAAATATCTCTGGATCTGGCTTGAACTTGATTGCTGTGCCTGTGCCAGTGGAAGGGCCCACCTCTTTAAGCTCTGAAGTCGGCATGCCGCGGCTGTATGTTTGCATATACTCCTTGCCGTCTCTCCTTACACGGACCTCCAAAAACTCGGAAAGAGCGTTTACAACTGTAAGCCCTACGCCGTGCAAACCCCCTGCAGTCTTATATACCTCGTTTGTGAACTTTGCTCCAGAATGCAGAGATGTCAATATTACTTCTAGCGCGCTTTTGTTGTATTTTGGCATTATGTCTACTGGTATACCTCTACCGTCGTCTATAACTTCGCCTATGTCTCCAGTTTCATCTTGCGTAAGGCGCACTATAATATTTTTGCAATAGCCTGCCATCGCTTCGTCTACAGCGTTATCTATAAGCTCAAACAGCAAGTGCAAAACACCGCTTGAGCCGGTTGAGCCTATATACATTGCAGGCCTTTTTCTTATCCCTTGCACGCCTTCCAGCACTATGATCTTAGATGCATTATACTCTTCTTTATTTTCAGCCATATAAATCAACAGTTGAGAAACTGGCCGTTAAAATTATTTTACATTCAATCCTTTTAAATCTTTTGAAAGCTGTTTGTCGAGAGAAAATTAGGCATTGATGCCTTTTTAACGCGATGCAAAAAGGTTTTGTTTTTTGAAGATGTTTTACCTTTATTTTTCATCGACCAAGGATTCTTTTATATATCTTAATTTGCTTATCTTTAATGCTGATTAAATGGGTGTGAAAAAGGTAATAATCTTGGGGGCAGCAGGAAGGGACTTCCATGATTTTAATGTCTTGTTCAGAGGCAATAGCGAATATCGCGTCGTAGCCTTTACTGCAAGCCAGATTCCTTTCATCTCAAAAAGAAAATACCCGTATGAGCTTGCTGGTGAGCCTTATAGAGAAGGAATAAAGATATATGATGAATCTGAGCTAGGAAACCTCATTAAAAAATATGGCGTTGACATTTGCGTGCAGGCTTACAGCGACCTTCCTTACCAAGAGGTTATGCACAAGGCAAGCATAGCCAATGCAAACGGGGCAGATTTCTGGCTTGTTGCGCCAGAGAAGACAATGCTTAAAGCAAAAAAGCCAGTGATAGCAGTTTGCGCTGTCAGGACTGGCAGCGGCAAAAGCCAAACATCAAGATACGTAGCAAGACTTATCAAAAGCCTTGGCAAAAAGCCAGTAGTGATAAGGCACCCAATGCCGTATGGAGACCTTGCAAAGCAAGCTGTGCAGAGGTTTGAAAAACTCAAAGATTTAGATAAGCAAAAATGTACAATAGAGGAAAGGGAGGATTATGAGCCACACATAAAGGAAGGCACGATAGTTTATTCTGGAGTTGATTATGAAAAGATTTTAAAGTTAGCAGAAAAAGAGGCAGATGTAATAATATGGGATGGTGGAAACAATGACGCTCCTTTTATAAAGCCTGATTTGATGATAACTGTGGCAGATCCTCTTCGGGCTGGAAATGAACTTAACTACTATCCTGGAGAGACTGTTGCTAGGATGGCGGACATTTTGCTTATAAACAAGGTCAACTCTGCCACAAAGATCGAACTGAAAAGGCTAGTAGAAAACTTGAAGAAGATAAACAAAAAAGCGAAGATAGTGCTTGCAAATTCTGTCATCATCGCCGATGGAGAAAAGATAAAAGGAAAGAGAGTGCTTGTTGTAGAAGACGGTCCAACGGTGACGCATGGGAATATGAAGTTTGGAGCAGCAACTGTAGCTGCGCATAATTACGGGGCAAAAGAGATAATAGATGCAAGCAAATATGCTGTGGGCACTATAAAAGATGCCTACAAAAAATACAATATAAATAAGATACTTCCTGCCTTGGGGTACAGCAAGAAGCAGATAAAAGAGCTGCAGCAAGTAATAAACAGCGCAAAATGCGATGTTGTAGTTTCTGCAACCCCAACAGACTTAAGGAGGATCCTCAAGCCCAATAAGCCGATAGTGCAGGTAAGCTACGAGCTTGAGCCGATAGGGGGAGAGTTCAAAAAGCTTATAAAATCCTTTTTAAAATCCATAAGGTAAGCAGATGTTTGTAAAAGATGCTGTGTTTGGAAACATAGAGATTACGCCTGTGGAGGCCAAGCTAATTGACACCCCAGAAATGCAGAGGCTTAGGTACATAAAGCAGACGGGCCTCGCATACCTTGTATATCCTGGCGCAACCCATTCAAGGTTTGAGCATTCGCTAGGGACGATGAACATTTCAAAAGAAATAGCAAATGCTGTGAATCTTGGGAAGGAAGAGGTCGAAAGCCTTGCTATAGCTGGATTGTTGCATGACATTGGCCATGGGCCTTTCTCCCACTTATCTGATGATATACTGAGCAAATATCTTAACACAAACCATGAAAAGATAGGGAGGGATATTATAACAAAAAGCAAAATAAAAGAGATAATAGAAGGGGAAGGCTTTTCTCTAAACGACATTCTAAAGAAGCTTTCAGGAAAATCTAACGGCGAGATAGTAACTGCATCTCTTGGATCTGATAGGCTGGATTACCTTCTAAGGGATGCGCATTACACTGGAGTTACATATGGAGTAATAGACTACCAGCAGATAAAAAGCAAGATTACACTCTGCAAAGACCACATTGCAATATATGAGCAGGGCATCGCGCCTGCAGAATCACTTCTGATTGCAAGGTACTTTATGTTTACCACTGTTTATCACCACCATGCTGTTACCATCGCATCTTCAATGCTCCAAAAGGCTGTCGAGCTTGCCATCGAAAACAAAGAGATTGAGCCACGAGAGTTTGCAAAAATGAATGATTTTGAGCTTATGGAAAGGCTTTTGCATTCAGGCACATCAAAGGATCTTGCGAGAAGGCTTATTGAGAGGAGGCTCTTCAAGAGGGTGCTTTACGGCGATGCAATAGAGGTGCCTAGCAAGGAAGAGATTGAAAAGGCAATCTTGGACAATACAACCCTAAAAGAGGGAGAGTTTGTTGTTTCGGTGGCAAAACTAAAATTTATTAATGAAGAAACGCCAGTATTAAATAGGAATAGAAAGGTGCTTGGAAGCGTAGAAAGCCTCTCGCCTATAATCAAGACTCTCAAAGAGAGAGAAATAACAAAAATCCTTATAGCTTCCGAAAGGAAGAATAAAAAGAAGATATTAAGAGCAATCAAGGGCTTAAACATAAAAACCACCTAGGAGCAATTAATATAAGTTTTAGCAAGAAAAAATAAGAACATGGGCCCGTAACTCAGCTTGGTCAGAGTGACTGGCTCTTAACCAGTAAGTCAGGGGTTCAAATCCCCTCGGGCCCGCTTTTACAAACACATTCCACCTATGCACAAAATTAAAATTTATGTAAAGTTTTCTTTTTTATTTCCTCTTAAAAGCCTTTTAAAAAAAGAATATATTTATATTAAATTGTACATAAAATTAATTGATTAGAGGTTGATGCTCATGGCTAATTATTACAGGCAAACGCATAATATAAAGATGAACCAAAAGCGCCAAGATATGAAAAGAATAGAAGCAGCTAAGAAAAAGGTTAGCGCAAAGCATGCCCCAAGGCCGAAGAAGGTGGCTAAGAAAATTGCTAAAAAGGTTAGCGCAAAGCAAAGCAGGATAAAGGCGAAGGCAAAGTTAAATGAGGTAAAAAGTACTGTCGTTGCAGACCATGTAAAGATAATTGATGAAATGGTTAATGACAAAGATTTCTCAAACTATATTATAAAAAATGTTGGAAAAAGGGCGTTTGACATTCTTTCTGCACTCCATGAGCCATTGAGCGACGAGGAGCTTGCAAGCAAGCTTGACATAAAGATAAACGAGGTAAGAAGGATACTCAATACTCTCAACACCTATGGAATTACCAAGTATGACACTTTAAAAGACAAGAATGGCTGGCTTATATTTAAATGGTATATTAATACAAAAAATATAGAAAATGCAAAGAAAAATATTTTAGAGAGCACAAAAATATCAAAATACAAGCTCCCTGAAGAATGCAACGATTTTTTTGTTTGCGATACGTGTTTTGAAAAAAGAAAGGTTCTCTTTCCTTTTGACACTGCTGTTGAAATGAAATTTAAATGCGACTGTGGTGGAAATCTTATAAGAATTAGTAAAGAAGAAGCACAAAGGCTTATAGAAGAAGGCGGTGTTTCTACTCATTAGATAGCGAGGTAGGGTAGTCTGGAGTGCCCGCCGGGCTCATAACCCGGAGATCGATGGTTCAAATCCATCCCTCGCTATAACGGTTCACTTCCACTAATTTTTAAGTTTAAAATTGTTTTTAATAACTGAGTTATATTAAAAAATAAATGATCAATAAAAAGAAAGCAACAATACTGGAAGTGAGGGGTGTATAGCTTACTTTTTTAGCCTTTCTACACAAAAATTTATACATGGAAGAAATTACTGCAGAGTTACTTTTCGAAAAAATCCAATCTGAGAAGAAAACAGGAGAACTTCTACCTTTGCCTACAGATTTCTATGAGAATGCAAACTTAACAAAAGAAAAAATGGAGTCTTCTGCAAACTTCGAAAACAAGCAGTATGTTGAAAATTTCAAAAAGCTTTTAAATCAGCTTATAGAAAAAAGAATACAGAAAGTTTTAATATACCTTGCGTATAATAAGCAGTTACCATATCCAGTACCTAAGCAGGAAGAAGAAATTTATAAGAAAGTAAAAGCAATAATAGCAGGAGAAGCAAACATATATTCAGCCACAAAAATAAAAATAAATTTAGATGTACCTGAGATAATTACTCCAAAAGGAAAGAAAATAGGTCCTTTTTCGAAAGGCCAGATTGTAGAGGTCGAAGACAACTCGGATGTTGAGTTCATACTTCAAAACAAAATAGGTGAAATACTTTAACAAGTGAGACTATGAAAATTCAAAAAGAAATAATGACATACTGCCCTTATTGCAGAAAGCATACTCTTCATACAGTAAAGGTCTACTCAAAGAAGCCTGAAAGATGGCTGAATGTAGGAAGAAGGAGGCACGAAAGGGCAATAAGGGGTCATGTGGGTAGTGTAGAGCCTAAAGCGCACTCCAAAAAGCTTGGAAAGAAGCAAAAGGTAATATTAACATGCACAGTCTGCCATAAGTCTGTGGAGAGGGTGTTGGGAGGAGGCAGAACAAAAAAGAAGCTTGAGATAAAGCGCTGATTGAATGATCTACCCAAAAGAGCTACCAGAAAATGGCGAGCTTGTCATAATTAAGATAAAGAAAATAATGCCTTTTGGAGTCCACTGCGACCTCATAGAGTACAACGCAGAGGCGTATTTGCCAATAAAAGAGGTTGCGCCAGGCTGGATAAAAAATATACACGAATTTGTCAAAGAGGGCCAGCAGCGCGTGGCAAAGGTAATTTTTGTAGATAAAGAAAAGAAAGCAATTGATGTTTCCCTCAAAAAAGTAAGCAAAAAAGAGGAGAAAGACAAAATAGGAGAATACAATCTTGAGCTTAGGTCAAAAAAGCTCTTCGAGCAGGCGCTGAAAGAATCAAAAAAGGAGGCAGACGCAGAAAAAATCAAAAACAAACTTGCAAAGAGCTTCCAAAACTATTCTGATGTAATAGAAGCCATAGTAGAAGGCAGAGAAATAGGAGAGATAGACCCTGAATTTAAAGAAGCATTCATTGAGATAGTAAAAAAGAATGTGAAGCCGAAGAGATACAAAGTTGGCTATATAGCAGAGATAACTGTCTTCGATACTGAAAATGGCATCGACATAATCAAAAAGGCGCTCACCAAAGTGCAAAATGAAGGCGTCAACGTGATATACATGGGTGCACCACACTACAAGCTTACAGCTGAAGACATAGATTATCATTCCGCTGAAGCCAAGATTAAAAAAGCGGAAGAAATACTGAGAAAAGAGATCCCTTCAGGCATAATATCCATACAAAAAGAAAAGAATGAATAAGTGGATGGAATGAAGAATACAAAAATATACTACAAAAAAGTAAAGCTGAACAATCCAATTTTGATAGTCGGGCTTCCTGGAATAGGTAGCGTAGGAAGCCTAGTGGCGGAGCATCTTAAAAACGAGCTCGACGCAAAATTTTTTGCTATGCTCGTCTCTCCTCATTTTCCACACCAAGTCATAATGCTTCCAAATGGAAAAAGCAGGATTGTGAGTAACAGGTTTTATTATTGGAAAAACCCCAAAAAGAAAGGCAATGATATTGTAATACTGCTTGGAGATACGCAAGCTATTTCTACAGAAGGGCAATATGAAGTCAATGAAAAGATTGTCAAATTCTTCAAATCGCTCGGTGGCAAGAGAATAATAACAATTGGTGGTTACAATATTGCAAGTCATTATGTCCAGCACCCGCGCGTCTTTGGGGTGGCAACAACAGATAGCCAGATAGAATCCCTAAAAGAAAAGGGCATAATATTTGGAGTAGCTAGCGGGGCAATTTGGGGCTCAGCAGGCCTTATTGTAGAATTTGCAAAGAAAAACAAGATCGAAGCAGCATGCCTTATGGGTGAAACAGGCTTAATTGATGTAGATGCAAATGCAGCAAAAGCTGTGCTTGAAAAACTCTCAGCAATATTAGGTATAAAGATAGGTTTGAAGGATATTGAATCAGTTAAAAAAGAAACGGAAAAGCTTGTGAAGAGCATAGAAGAAG
>JBAMLI010000074.1:0-3822 GCA_039793645.1 archaeon | reverse complement strand
TCCATTCCTGGACCATAGAGAAGTGCCCTTGTTCCATTTGGGATTATATTGAGCAGATTTGTAGAACTTGAGTAGACAAGCCAAGGTATTGATGGTGGGGAGCTAAGGCTGTTTATTGAATAAGTGACTAAGCCTCCGAATCTATTAGCAGCTGTACATGTTGAATTTGTAATGTAAACGGCGCTTGGCGTGGCAAGTATTATGCTTTTATTGAATGGCAAGGACTGAGCCCATGAAGGTAGATTGCTGGAGAGGCTTGTGCAGGTTACTCCGCTAGGCACATGCAAGACAGTGCCATATATAAAGGCATTCTGGCTTGAATTTCCGTAAATAGCATATGCATTGCCAATTACACTTGTAAGGTTACTTATTGGTGAAAACTTTATTTCTCTCTGTAGACCTTGCTGCGCATAAAAAAGGTCTAGGGTCCCATTCAAAGGAATTGAGGCAGAGATTGGCAATGAATAGTTGTATGTTCCAGAGGATGTAGTTAGTGAGACATTTTCCACATAATAAACAGACAAGTTATAAGGATTATTTTGGTAAATTATCGGTCTAGACTCACTTATTTTTGCAGAAAGTGGCGTAGGCTTAAGGTTATTCATTATTGAAGCGTTATATGTAGACAGGGTTACGTTCTTCATCCAGCTTGCAAGCACATTGGCAGCAATTGAATTTTGAGGCACGTTTGGCAAAGTGCCATTTATCATAAGCGATCCAAGATAAAAGCTCAAGTTTGAAACAAAATTTCCCTTCCTTAAGCTGGAATTGTATTCGTAGTTTGTAAGTACCCAAAGGGCTCTTGACAGTGATGCTGCTGCGAACGAGCTTGCAGTGGATTTGAGTGTGGAGGCATAATTGATAGACTGCGAGGCTGAGAGTGCACTCTGCTGAATCTTGTTATAGCTTATGTTAAGCATTGAAAATACAAGTAGCTCGGCTATCATCAGGGTGAAAAGTACAACTACCAAAATAGTCATTAAAAATCCTCTTTTTACCTTTTTTATTGCCATGACACTACACTTACATTATAAACATATAATGAATTAAAGAATTCATTGTAAATTGGAATTGGCACGCTAGCCCTGCTTACAACATGTGCATTGTAGAACTTGGGTGAAAGGGGTGCAGGCCTGAGGAGGGACTGGCATGAAGAGGATATGTAGCCAGTATTGGTCATAGAGTAGACATCATTTATGCAACCATCTGGATACCAAGCAACAAGGCCTGCATTGCTTATAGGTGAACCTCCGGGGCCTTCTAGATAAAGCTGCCCTGCCTGCTGAGGCGCTAAAGGCGACCCATAGATTTGAATGTTTGAAATAAGGCCATTGAATGTCATGCTGCCTAGCGGGAGGTAGCCTATGTAGAATGGACTGAATCCATGAGGTATTGGGGCACCTTCTTTTATTGATGAAGCCAATCTCCCATTGACAAAAAGATTAAGTTTTTTGTTTGCTTGGTCGTATTCGGCGACTATGTGGTACCATTTGTTTATTCCTAGAACTGCGCCCACGCGCGAATTTGTTGCACTCATATTGTTTGTAAAGATTAGCACATAATTGGAAGAGGTATTTGATGACTGATAGATATAAGGGTACCCAGAGCCAAGATTCTGCTGGCCCATTATACCATTGTTTGGATACCATGCATAAGGATAGATCCAAAATGACCATGAGTAGCTCGGAGTATCCAAAGCTGGACTTGTAATATATCCATAGGCGTTTCCATAATATGTTGCGCTTCCCCCAGATGAAGTATTAATGCCGTTTCCTGAGACCATCACTGAGTAGTTGTATATAGGGTAAACAGAGCTTGCAAGGGCTTCTGCGCATGCTGTCTGGTTGTTTACATACATAGTGGCAATTGAATAAAGGAGCGATGCATTTGCATTGAGGTTGGGCGCAGCGCAAGCCCCAAATGCTATGACCTTATTCCCAGTTATTGCAAAAAGCTTTCCATAAGCAAGCGTAAGATACGGTGAAAATGTAGATGGTGGTGGAAGTGTGTAATACCATATTATATTTCCATTTTTAAGGCTCTGTGCTGTAATATTGCCTGCCCATACAGAATAGACTATGTTGCCTCCAACAACAGGCCTCGCGCCACTTGGCGCAGGGCCAAATGGCATAGTAGTACCCCACAATGTAGAACCTGATGGGGTTAATGCAAGCATAGAGGATGTGCCTTGGTACAACACAACATTGTTGTATATATTTACACCCTGCACAGCTGAACCTGCGCTCACTCCAAATAGCTTAGTCCCATTTATATAGCTTGCATTTGCATAGTTTGAAACGCCGTAATAAAATATATTGCCGAGCGCTGCAAGGTTGCTAACACTTGAAAGAGGTTTGAGTGGATATAGCAAACTTGCAGAAGAAGAACCAACAACTATTGTGCCTATGTAATTGGAGAGTGTTTTGAAAGCTATAGAGCCCACAGCACCTGTGAAAGAACTAGGCTGCTGGCCTATATTTACAGACCATGCAAGCACTCCATTGCTTGGGTAAAGAGCATAGGCATAAAAGCTACTTGCACCAAAAATAACTTTGTTGTCATATATAAAAATTGGGGTGCTAAGCTGGACTTGTGAACCTGCTATAGCTACAATATTTGCACTCCATATAAGATTTCCATTAGCCAGATTCAAAGCAGTAATATTTGTGGAATTTGCATATATGAGCATATTGTTGTAGATGGCTGGGGTCGTTTGCACAGGCGTCTGCACATTTTTAGACCAACTTTTTATTCCTGTTGTTGCATTTACTGCATATATGTATGAACCAGACCCAAAGTATATGTTGCCAAAATCTGCCACAATCCCTGTTTGTATACTGCTTGGGGCGGAGAACATGAATGAGACAAAAGGATAGAGGGGGCCAAATTGGGCGCCTGCATTGTTTGCGCTGTTCTTTCCAAACTGAGGCCAAGTTGAATAGCTATTCTGCAAAGCTACCATCTGGGCTGCAAGCCTATTGCTCTGAGCAAGACTTGCTATGTTTGCATTTTGCAGCTGGCCCAATATAGAGGATGCTTCGCTATATCTAAATGAGTATGAAACTTGTGGAACATAAAAAAAGTATAGCATTATAGAGATGCTCGCCACTGCCACAACTAGTGCAAAAAACGCATCCAATGTAAATACAACTCCTTTCATCACGCTACACCGAATGAGGTATTTGTCCAAACCATAATCTGCATTGTGGCAGGTACATTGTTAATAATTATAGGCTTGCTTACAACATATATACTCATCGCATTTCCAACATATGGGTTTAAGCCTATACCAAATTTCATGCCTTGATAATTCAAAATTATGTAATAATCGTATCCCACTCCTACTGCCTGCTTTGTTGCTTGATAGTTTGTATTAGCCATGCTCTCCAGTGTTGCAATTTTTTCCAGCGATACCTGCCCACTTCCTCCAAGCAAACCTATAGAGACGTTTGCCCATGTGCTTGGGTTGCTCATGTTTATTATAGAATACCAGGAGCTTGGTGCTCCTGGTGTAAGTAGCTTATTAGCCAGCGCTTGGGCCTGCATTTGCATCGAACCGACCCCATAGCCGTATGAAAGGGAAAACTGATTACTTATGCTATACCATACAAAGGCAAGTATTGTTATTGCAAATCCAAATATTACCATTGCAAATATAACGTCAAAAGACCAAAACTGCAATTTCATGGCAACACACCCATGCTTACCTCCTTGCTTGCATATGCAGGATAAAGATTGTTGTACAGTTCATTGATCTGCTTCGGAGTCAAAGCCTTGTTGTAAATCTGAAGATTTGCTATTGATCCATTTATTCCCTGGAAT
>JBAMLI010000073.1:0-3844 GCA_039793645.1 archaeon | reverse complement strand
AGTGTACGTCACAGTGACGTTATAGGGCAAATTAGGACACTGACCTCCAATAATCGCAGGTGCTGGTGGATTTGAAGGCTGTTTGTTTCTGGGTGAGCACAGATTTGAATACAACCCGTTCAGAGCCGCACCCAAACCAGTAGGATCTGGCAAACCAGATGCAGCGTCCGAATAGGTTTGCCAAAGATTGCACGCAAAATTGGCGGCTTGATTGGCAATATTCCTTAACCCGTTGGGAGAATTGGTTCCGGTGTCGGCGTTTAACTCTTCATAGGTAAATACTGGTGCCATTGCCGAAATTACATTAATTAAAAGAACCCATAATCACGCTTCACGACATGATTATGGGTGTCTGACTCTAACGCCATAGAGGCATTTGTAGCGTAACGCTTAAGCAAAATTTGTCAAGGGTTTTGTAACAAATTTTAACCTTTTTTGCTACAGCTTGAGTGAGCCTATCCACTCTAAGTCAGCATTGTCAGCATTCTCAATACACGACTTCATCTGGGAGTACCAAAGTTTGCACTCGCCTGGTAACTCAAATCGCATTCGTTGGGTATATCTGAAGGAATAGGTTAAGGCGTCCACTAAGTAAATCAGGTCTGCCCTCGATAAATCACGGGTAGAGACAGAGTTCAACAGCTTTACTCCATAGGATCGACCGTTGAATTGCATAAAGGTATTCAGCCAGGTCAAGTGTCTCTTGATAAGAATACAACCGTTGCGGGTTAACCGACGCAGGTTCAACTCTGTGTTAGAGCAATAGTTTTGATTGGGGAAAATTGTAGTCATTAGCGTCATCCATAACGAATTAGAGTCCTCTGCACTTGCGTAGGAAACCAGGGTTTTCCCGATTCCTACCCTATGCTTATATTCGTAGCACTTCACTGACCAAGCTTCTAGCAGAGATAAGCAATCCTCATACCAGGCAAGCGCCTGTTGAGAACGCAAATAATCCAAACGCACCGAAAATGACATCTCCCTAAGCAGTTGCAGTAATGGACGGGAAACGCCATACCAACGCGATGGACAAAAGGCGTTTTTTGGAGTTCGCTCGTTAGAGCTTCCCGCCTTACTAACATATTTAGACAGGTAAGCCGCTACGGACTTCTCACACCACTGAGCGTCCGTTTTAGTAACTTCTTTGTTATGCGACCAGGAAAAACCCTTGTGCTGAGCAAACAAATCTACCCCTGACCGGGTTGATATTGCACTTAAAATTCTTATCCATTCTTGTTTAAGATTCCGACGAATATACTCGCCCTTCTCTCTATCAGGACAATGAACAACGTAGTGAAGATGAAGAGCACCGCGACGTTGCCACTCCCATGTATAAATACTCAAATTATTAGAAATCCGTTTCCCTAACCAGGCCTTAAATCGCTGTACCGCGAAGGCGCTATACCTAGCAAGAGCCTCTAACGCGGAAGGAGTACTACCAGGTAGCGTCAGAGTAAGGAATAAGCACTCTGAGTAGGGGTGGGCCGATTCCAACGCACCACCTGCTCTAAGAATCTGTCTGCGAGCATAGGTTGAGAAGCGCTGAGTACGCGGCAAACCCCCATACCCTGGTCTAAGCTGACTCTCTGGAGCGCCGCTAGAGTCCTTACCCGAAAGCCGTTTAGAGTTTTGAACATATGACAAGAAAGAAGGAGTAGAACACCCTTCTAGATCTTTATTAGTCTTATCTTGAGTCTTAAATGAGACTTGTTTTACAGGTGGTTGCTGACAGAGAGAAATCCTTATCTCTCTGTTAGGGAATTTCTGTATCGTCATTAGTCTCATTAGTCTCACCCTTCAATAAAAAATCCGCCTGTTAGAGCGGATCGATGTTGCAAAACAAAACGAGTGTCAACATTTTTCTATATCTGTATAAAGAAGTCCCTACCAATCGAAGCGGGTCTGGCCACGAATACCAGGTCATATGAAATGTCAGGATATGGCGGGAACAATACCACACCATCGCGCCATACCGTTTTATGAGTCGCAACAAATCTATACGCTGGATTAGCTTGATCTATCACCAGCATGAAAACCCCATAACAGGGGTTTGCGGGTAATGGGGGTGGGGTGACTACAAAACCCATACCCCCAGAGCCGATAACAGCAGTGTGCAGCACCTGGTAGCCAACCTGAGTGATAGTTCCCGATAACGCCATATCCTCACCTATTCAGGCGATCTTTCCTATAGGCAATCACCTATTTAGCAACCTCACCTTTAACGGACTCTACTTGCCAATCAACCCCACCGATACTAACTGTAGTTCCAATCAGGCCTTGAACCACAGTGGCTCTAGCCGGAGTTAACAAGGCTACTTCCTTATATTTTGTAAACTGATTGGGTGCAGTACCAACTTGGCGAGACAGAATCGCACATCGAGCGTGCAATCCAGCAGCCCGCTTAGACCGAGACACAACAGCGCTAATTCCCAACTCAACCGCACCCGAAGGTGGCGTACCCGCGAATGGGATCGAAGCTGCTTCTAGCTTAATTTTCGTGATAGTCCCACTATCCGATTCATACTTAGTCGTTACAAAATCAAGCGCCATAACACCGAAACCTTTTATAGTTTCATCCATTATGGAGGTAACTTCATTTGAGTTACCACAAACTGGGCACCAGGTTTTTCTGGCACAGCATGAATCGCACTGACTTTTGCCTCATACCCGGCATATAGTGACCAGGAAAATGAAGTTGCTCTCGGCGGAGCTTCCAAATGCGATAAAGCGGTATTCAATGCCGTACGAGGACCTAGAGCAGAGCCATCACCGAACGAATAATATCCACAGAAGTACTGCAACGGTGCATTTGCACCACCATTCTGAATAACTTTTGGATTGGCGGGAATTTTAGTTAACGACAGCCTAACCTTAACAGTGTTAGCCGGTAGGGCTACAACCCCTGAGTTTCCTTCCCCAAGCTCCTTAACCACCAGGTCATAATCCACTGGACACGAACAGTCCTTAATATCGCCCGCTGTTTTAATCAATTCTTTAAGGTCAGACTGAATATTGATTAACCGATTTGTCACAGGCGACAAATCAGTAGGTGGAACATTAACCTTAACAGGTTGCTTCGGTTCCGGCTTAGGTTGCGGAAGGTAGACTTCCGGTGGAACAGCCTTATCTTGAGACGGCTTAAATGTGGGGTTTATATAAACACCACCTAGATCAAATGTGACATTGAATGGGCCAACTTGGACATTTATTTGAGGAGTAATGTCCACATCGGCCTTAAATAAAGTTGGAATGATTGTTATTGGAGCATTAATAATTAGCCCACCGCCAATATCAACCGTGTTTGTAGGGTCATGAAATGCAGAATCCGGTGGAAGTGGAGTACGGTACTGAGGAGGTGAGTTCCCACAATCGTCAGAATGACCCAGTGGGACAATCTTGACATCGGTAATTCGATAGTCCTTTAACCTTTTTTGGTAGCCGTCAGAATCAGTATAAACAATAGGTAATACACCTCGATAACCAACTGCGTTTGGAGCTAGAACTCCATATTCTACCGCTTCCCCGAAGTCAACAAGAACTACTCCTATACCAGTTAATGGACCTCGAACTGCAGGAAAAAAAGTGCTATAAGGTACTCCCTTATCAGTGAACCTAATAATGACGTTATAGGGCAAATTAGGACACTGACCTCCAATAATCGCGGGTGCAGGTGGATTTGAAGGCTGTTTGTTTCTGGGTGAGCACAGATTTGAATACAACCCGTTCAGAGCAGAGCCCAAACCGGTAGGATCTGGCAAACCAGATGCAGCATCCGCATAGTTAGCCCACAGATTGCACGCAAAATTGGCGGCTTGATTGGCAATATTCCTTAACCCGTTGGGAG